>NZ_JAQBOI010000155.1 GCF_028288105.1 Mucilaginibacter sp.
TCCTTTTTCTATCTTTGCGGCGGGATAAGTCTTTTACGGCCAGCTCCTCTTGAACTCCCCCAGGGTGGGAACGCAGCAAGGGTAGAGAGTTGAGCGGCGCGATAAGAGTAGCTTATCCCATTTTTGTGCCTTGTTTTTTCTAAAAGGGCTAAATAGGGTATCAAAACCTGCCGATATTCAACATTCAAAATACATTTGTTCCAGCCAAACTAATTATCTTCGCACATGCTCGATATACTCATTATAGGCGGTGGCCCCATTGGTTTAGCCTGCGGACTGGCGGCCCAAAAAGCCGGATTAAGTTTTATTATTGTTGAAAAAGGCTGCCTGGTAAATTCATTGTACAACTATCCTTCTACCATGATGTTCTTTTCTACATCAGAAAAACTGGAGATTGGCGGCGTACCTTTTGTTACCGTACACACAAAACCTACCCGTGCCGATGCGCTGGAGTATTACCGCCGTGTAGCCTTGTCGAATAATTTACCGCTTAATTTATTTGAAGAAGTAACCAATGTAAAACCCACAGATGCCGGCTATACTATCACCACTTCAAAAGCCACTTATCAGGCAAAAAAAGTGATACTTTCTACAGGATTTTACGATATAGCCGTTAATCTGGATATCCCTGGCGAAGACTTGCCTAAAGTAAAACATTATTACAAGGACCCGCATTATTACGCTTTGCAAAAAGTAGTTGTTGTGGGCAGCAGCAATTCGGCTATTGATGTGGCTTTAGAAACTTACCGTAAAGGTGCCGAGGTTACGCTGGTAGTGCGCGGCCCCGAGATCAGCAGCAGGGTTAAATACTGGGTACGGCCGGATATTATCAACCGCATAAAAGAAGGTAGCATTAAGGCTTATTTCAACTCTAATTTGTCCGCCGTCCGCCAAACCGAGGTGGATATAGATACCCCGGAAGGCAAAATAACTATCCCTAATGATTTTGTAATGGCCATGACAGGTTATAAGCCTAATTTTGATTTTCTGGCCAAACTGGGTATTCAACTATCCAAAGATAAATTCATACCCGAATACGATCACGAAACGATGGAAACCAACCAGCCGGGGCTATACCTTGCTGGCGTAGTTTGCGGCGGACTGGATACGCACCTTTGGTTTATCGAAAACTCACGCATTCACGCGGATATGATCATTGATGATATAGTGAGCAAAAAGTAAGAGTTGGTTTTTTCGTTTGATTGATATTTGATTGTTGTAGAAAAACTTTATCTTAATTACATAACCCCGGCTTATGAGTAATATCACTATCAAAGAGCTTGCACTTGAATTGAATTTGTCGGCCGCTACTGTATCAAGGGCATTAAGTGATAGTTACGAAATTAGCGCCGCAACCAAACAAAGGGTTTGGGATTTAGCCAAAAAGCTAAATTATGAACCTAACCCATCGGCAAGTACTTTACGAAGCCACAAAACCAAAACCCTGGCGGTAATTGTTCCTGAAATAGCCAATAACTTTTTTTCGCAGGCAATTAATGGCATCGAAGAAATTTCGAGGCAACATGGTTATCATGTATTAATTTATCAAACCCACGAAAACAGCGAAACAGAAGCGGCTTTTATAAAAAGTTTACTGAGCGGCCGTGTTGATGGCGTTTTAATATCAGTATCGAGCGAAACGAATAATAAGGATCATTTTACCGAACTGAATAAAAATATCCCTGTTGTATTTTTTGACAGGGCCTTAGAAAATATTGATGCTGTTAAAATAACAACCAACGATTATGAAAGTGCATATAATGCTACAGCGCATTTAATTGAATGCGGCTGTAAAAGAATAAGCTTTCTTTTTGCACTTAACAATCTTTCAACCGGTAAAAACCGACTAAGCGGATATATAGATGCATTAGCAAACAACAATATTGTTTATGATGAAACGCAGATAATTAACTGCGACAATGATGAAAGTCAAAATTATTCACTTATAAAAGCTCTGCTGACTACAAATAAACCAGATGGCCTAATCTCTTCTATAGAGGAATTGGTGTTGCCTTGTTACGCGATATGCGAAGAGCTGCATATAAATATCCCCGATGATCTTAAAATAGTAAGTTTCTCCAACTTAAAAACAGCACCATTCTTAAATCCATCATTAACAACCATTACACAGCCCGCATTTGAAATTGGTATAACAGCCGCAACCCTCATTTTAAAGTTGCTGAATAAAAAACAAGTTGACACAAACGAAATTGTCGTGTTAAAATCGGATCTGATTGAGAGAGGATCTACGGCTGTTAAAAAAAATTAAAGTTTAACCGTCTCAGGTAAATACTTAGCAATTAAATCTTCATAATAAGGCTTCAACTCGGCCACTACGGGTGGTTTAGGGCTTTTAGAATACAAATCGTACGGGTTAAATTTATCAACCCATTTAAACATCTCCTTATCGTGGGCATTTAACAGGTGATCGTAAGCGTTTTCGCGATGCTGGGAATAAAATGAATGATAACGGATCATGTATAAAGCAGGTTCGGGAAGATGATCTTTAGTGATATGATACAAATATTCATCATGCCCCCACGACATATGGATATTATCTAACCCGCACTGGTGCGTGTAAACGCCATATTTGGTATTATAACGCTCATCATCATTATCGGGGTTGGCAGCAAAAAATTCGGGGTACACAATTTTATCCGAAAACTTGCAGCCCACCGGGAAGGTATCGCCAACAACATTCCACTGTGGTTCGCCAAACAGGCACAGTACTTTACCCAAATCATGTATAAACCCTGTTAATACAAACCAATCCGGGTGCCCGTCGGCCCTAATGGCTTCGGCTGTTTGCAATAAATGTTGCAGCTGATCAAGAGAGGTGTCGGGATCAGAATCATCAACCAGGGTATTTAAATAATCCATGGCAGCCCACCAGGGCATTTCCTTTTTATCAAACTTTAAAAAATTGGCTTTTTTCGCCAACACATTATCATAGGTTTGATATTTATGGTTCAATCTATAAAATTCGCGCACCGAGTCGTTTTCTGGGCTATCATAATTCCTGAACTCCTCTTTAGTTTTTGTTGTACCAGCTTCCGGATATCTTTTTAAAACATCATCTTCCCATACATCCAAACTACTTAGCGGCGCTACTTCTTTTTCACTTAAACTTTCCATAATCAGTTAATTTTTTGATTGAACTTACAGATGAAAAACTCTAATTGAGTTATCTCTTTTTATAATTGGTATATAAAGTTCAATAAAACATATGGTTATGTTAGTAGTATGTACGGTGTATATTTACGTAAACGATTACGTAGATATCAGTAACCGTATAATTATGGAGAGTTAAATGCTATTACCCTTCAACAGGCAAAACAAAAGCAGTATTTAAATATCAAATTAAGCTTTTGCAGATACTATTCTGTTATATTAATATTTCTTAATTGTAATGTTTTATGCGTGCAGGCAAATTATAACAGTTTTTTCTTGCATAAGTAAAATTTAATGCAATAATTTGCACAAAATTAAAAAGTACATATACTTTACAGAAAATGATAAAACAAAACATAAACAGAATGGATATCAGCGCATTTTTTGCTCCGGTTGCCGCTGCTTTAGTTTCTTTTGTTTTGTTATTCCCCCCCAGCCGACGACGGGTGTTCATCCCACGGGTTTGAATTAGGTTTTAATCTCCACCCAAACAAAGAAGCGCTATTAAACTTCTTTAAACAACGTCCATCTAATTATTACGGCCTTATAAGCCAATAATTTAACGGTAATTTTTCTATTATAATGACCATACAAGATTTTGACATAACCGTAGCAACTGCACAACATGCAGACTTTGCCACTATTATATGTGATGAAATGGCGGAGTCGGCCAAGGCGCG
>NZ_JAQBOI010000158.1 GCF_028288105.1 Mucilaginibacter sp.
GCTGGTGCTGATTGGTTAGGTTGTAAAGATCATAGGCCACTTCCTCGTACGGGTGCGCTAAAACCAGCGCCATAATTATTTTGCTTTCCAGATTGGCCGGGTAAATGGTTTCAATCCGCACCTCCTCCTCGTGGTGGCGGATGCCGGGCTCGCCAACGTATGGGTTGCTATTTTCACCGCCTTTAAAAGTGCCTGTACCTTCGGCGTTAAAGCTGCATTCGCTATAATCGCCAATGTGGCCCGCCCCCGCATGGAATAAAGCCTTACGCACCTGCTCGGCCTGTGCTACGGGTACATAAGTAACCAGTTTCTTTAACAGATTTTGTTTGGGCGCCAGTATACGGGTGTTCGTTAAGCCCAACGTTTCGCAGATTCGGGCATTTACACCAGTCATAATGTTATCCAGGTTGGTATGTATAGCATATAGTGCTATGTTGTTACGAATGGCTTTCTCTACCACGCGCTCCACATAGGTTTTACCGTTAAACCTTTTAAGCCCCTTAAAAACTATGGGGTGATGCGATATAATAACCTGGCAGCCGGTGGCAATAGCCTCGTCAACTACAGCTTCGGTACAATCCAGCGATATCATGGCCTGTTGAACTTCCATATCGGGCCGGCCAACAATAAGGCCACTGTTATCATAATCTTCCTGATAGGCCAGCGGGGCCAGGCTTTCCAGGTAAGCGGTTAGCTGTGCTAATTTCATAATTGTACTAAGGTAGTAAGGGTGTGCGAAGTTTGGAAGTAATATTTATTATCCGTGCTATTATCCGTTGGCTAAAGCCAGCGGCAATGAATCGCATGGCGATGGGTAAATCCAACGGCCTACTCCTGTTCATCCATCCAAACAACCTTTTGTTCGGGTTGATGCGGCTGCGCGATAATATCGCCATACAGATCCGGCCGTCGGGCTTTTATGTAGCGATAGCCGCCTGCATCGGTAAGTTTATCGGGTGTGGCGGTAGCAATAGCAATTTCATCATCAAAAGAGCGGCATTCGGCAATAATATCTCCAAAAGGATCAAGTATCATCGAACATCCGTTTTTTAGCTGGTCGTCATCCATGCCTATCGGGTTGGCAAAAACCGCGTATATGGCATTATCATAAGCACGTGCGGGCAACCATTTCATTAGCCAGCTACGGCCTTTTAAGCCGTCAAACTCCTGGCGCAGGGTAGTTGGGTCTGCTTCCCGGTTATCCCAAAGCTCGGGGTCAACAAAACCAGCGCCCGGCCGGGTGGATGGGGTACACATGGTTACATGCGGCATAAATACAATATCGGCGCCAAGCAGTTTAACCGCCCTTACGTTCTCTATAATGTTGTTATCGTAACAAATAAGGATGCTGCATTTCCAGCCGTGGATAGTAAATATCACATACCTATCCCCGGGTGTAAGGTTCGGATTAATAAATGGGTGCAACTTGCGGTATTTGGTAACCAATCCGTTTTTATCCACACATACATGCGCTTTGTACAATCTATCGTCGCCATCCTTCTCAAACAGGCCTGCCAGTATGGTGATATTTAATTCCGCAGCAATCTCCGTTAGCTTTTTAATGCTCGGACCATCTGGTATAAACTCGGCTACATCAAGCATCTGCTGTTTGTTCAAACTACGGGCAAAAGAGTAGCCGGTTATTGAACATTCATGAAAAGCAACAACCTGCGCGCCCTGCGAGGCGGCTTTTGCAGCTAATTGTTTTATTACCGATAAATTATAGGTTTTGTCGCCGCTTTTGTTCTCGAATTGCGCGGTCGCGATTTTTAGGTTTTCCATTATAAAAGCATGTTGTGTAAATATAACGGTAAAAGCGTGCTTTTTACTATGTGGGTTTTTGCAGGGTGGCGAATTACTCACCCCGACATCGCTGCGCTTGTCGACCCTCTCTGCTGCGCAAAGAGGATGAGGAAATCTTTTCTATTGCTCCCTCTCCTTTGGAGATGGCTGGGGTGAGGCTTAAACGCGAAAAGATCAAAACGACCGGTAATATTTTCTTTGGTGCTGGTTAATTTTCATCAACCCTCCAATTCTTACCTCGTTCTGATCTTTATAAATAAGTAAGCGTATTACTTATAGCTGTGTGCGGTTTAGGCTTCTGGCCTTCATTATTTTAAGGTCGCTCATTAAAATGCTCATCAATTCTTTGTCGAAACGTGACACTAATTTATTGGCAACTGTTTTTTTGGAAGTTTTCATGGTTCAAATTGTTTAAGGTTTTCTATTAATTACACACCCATTTTGGCTATGTTAAAGCTTTCGTAAGCCATTTTTTGGTTGTACTCGTTTGCAATCGACTGGTGGTTTATCAAATCTACAATGGTACCTATCCAGCAAAAGCCAATTGTAAGTATGTAAAAAATACCCAATGCTACCTGCCCTACCAAAAACCTTTGTATACCGGCTATACCAATAAAGCCAAGCAATGTGAATAATAAAATATCCTGGGGGCTTTTTCTTTTACTTGAATAGATCATGTAAAAGCTTTGTTTTTGTGTATCGCTTAGGCTGCTTGTAGCCTGGTGCAAAACTGCCATTTCCTCTGATGTGATGCCGGGCAATGACATATAAGGGTTGTAAGTGTTCATTTTTTTTGTTTTATTGTGATTGATGATGTAAAACTAATATCGGAATAAATATTCACCTACAACTAATAGGCAGCCTATTATAATCCATCGGTAAGCGCGGTTATTTATTCGGCGAAATACAGGGAGATTTTTCACCGATTAGGCGGATCGCAGCGTTGTTTACGCCCAAGGATAAATATGTAGATTAGATATGGCTGGTATGGTGTATGGAAAGGCCTTTTATATCGATAGGGTACTAATAAAGGGCCGGGGTCAGGATACCCATTAAAGCCAAGGGTTTTAATGGGCACAAAAAATGCCCGTCAATCCTTTGGCAAGAAAGCGGGCATTAATTTATGTGCTAAAGGTTTTTAGCGTTTTAGTATGATTGGGCTTGTGACGTATTAACTTACATTTTAACTACATGAAAGCTTTCGAACGCCATTTTTTGATTGTAATCGTTTGCAATTTCCTTGTAGTTCATCAAGTCGATAATAGTGCAGACAAAGAAAAAGCCGGCGGTAAAAAGATAAAGCACCCCCATTGTTATCTCGCCAATGGCAAAGCGATGTATGCCCGCGATACCAACAAGGCCAAGCAACGCAAACAGTAGTATTTCCTACGGATTTTTCCTTTTACCGGAATAGATCATGTAAAAGCTTTGCTTTTGAGCATCACTGAGGCTGCTTGTTGATTGGTGCAAAATTGTTAATTCCTCGGTTGTGATGCCGGGCAGCGACAAATAAGGGTTATAAGTTTCCATTTTAGTTTTATTGTATGGTTTGATGGTCCTAAAGCTAATATCGGAATAAATTTTCACCTATAACTAATTGGCAACCTGATATAAACCATCGGCAAGCGCGGTTTTTTATCGGCGAAATACAGGGAAAGATTTTTTACGGGTTACGCATATCAAACGTGTATTTCTTGTTAATAACAAGCGTATAGATGCGGTACAGCAGAACGGCCAGCACAGGGATACCCAGCCAATGCGCGTGAAAAGAGCTTTTTATATCGCCACGAAAAAGATAAGAGATAGCATGCCCTAAGCCACAGCCGGGGCACCAGGTTATGCCCATCCATTTTAAAGGGCATAAACTAAAATGGCTTTCACCTGCCGGGTTGGTAAACGCCAGGCAAGTTAAAGCCA
>NZ_JAQBOI010000172.1 GCF_028288105.1 Mucilaginibacter sp.
CCGAAATGTTAGCGAAAAATTACGGCTGGGAACCCCTTTACGAAGCGGTTGATAATAACCCCTACCTGGAAGATTTTTATAACGAGATGAAACGCTGGAGCTTTAACCTCCAAATATATTTCCTGAATAGCCGCTACCGCCAAATTGTAGAGATACAAAAGGGAAGCCGCAACATAATACAAGACCGTACCATTTACGAGGATGCCTACATATTTGCCGAAAACCTGCATGATATGGGGCTGATGACCACCCGCGATTATGAGAATTATCAAAGCATGTTTGATAATATCACTGAATTTATCAAACCACCCGACTTACTGGTGTATCTTAAAGCAAGTGTACCTACCCTGGTAAACAATATACAACGCCGCGGCCGCGAATACGAAATTGGCATCCGCATAGATTACCTATCCAAACTGAACGAGAAATACGATAAGTGGATAAATGGCTACAAGCTTGGAAAACTGCTGGTGTTAGATAAAGACAACCTGGACTTTGCCAACAATACCGAAGATATGGCCTCTATCGTAGAAAAAATAGAGCGCGAAATAAACGGGTTGTTTTAAGTCTTATCGCCATGATACGCAGTAGATTAACTTTTGCTTTATTATTCTTTTTTATAGCCTGCGCCAAGCCGAATACCAAAGTTTTAGATATAGGTGCATTTACGATAGATGTACCGCCCGAATGGCAAAGCGATATTCCTACTGACCAGGAAGACTCATTAACAGGATATATAAAAGGGAAAAATATCAGCATGTATTTTGATTTTAGCACAATGGGTTATGCCAACCATCTATCAGACTTTGAGTATCAATCTCAAAATGTAAAAATTGATAGTAGCGGCGAATACATAATTAAAACTATCTGGCCAAAAATAGTTGGGAAAGGAATGATCGGTATTTACATGCAAAGTCGCAAATCGAGTTTAAACTTTCAAATGCATGGTAAAGAGCTTTCTAAAGAGGAACAAGAGATGGTTTTAGCCGCATTTAAAACCATTAAGATAAAACAAAAAGGTAGCGGATCCCGACTGCCTTTTTAAATTTCAACTTTTGTAATCCGTTGGCTGAAGCCAACGGCAATGATAAATACAAGTGATTTCTATAATTTCTTATTCATTGCCGTCCCATTTATGGGACGGGTAGAGAAATCAGAAAATGGGCTTTAGCCCAAACTCTAATCGCCACGACCGCAAGCATCCCGCTTGTGGCCGCATGCCTGGTAAACGCATTGCATCATGTTATACAAAGCTTAGCTTGTTCATTATCATCCTAAACCCACAAGCGGGACGTTTGCAGTAGCAAATGTCCTGACTCTGGATTCTTATCTCTTGATTCCTTTCAAACAACCCGAAACTTTCCCTCAAGCCCAACCCTTTTCAACAAATGTAAAATCGATAGCCAAAACCCCGTAAATATTCCTACTTTTGTATCCCGTACACAAACAATTGGTTTCGGCCTAAAAACCGCTTACCGGATTTCAAAAAAATCATGACTAAATACATTTTTGTTACGGGTGGAGTTACCTCATCGTTAGGAAAAGGCATTATTTCTGCCTCATTAGCTAAACTTTTACAGGCACGCGGCTATCGCGTAACCATCCAAAAATTCGATCCTTACATTAACATTGATCCGGGAACTTTAAACCCTTACGAACATGGCGAATGCTACGTTACCGAGGATGGCGCCGAAACTGATCTTGATCTTGGCCATTACGAGCGTTTTTTAAACGCGCCAACATCAAAAGCCAACAACATTACCACCGGCCGCATTTACCAGAATGTAATTAACCGCGAACGCGAAGGTGCATTTTTGGGTAAAACGGTACAGGTTGTACCACACATTACAGACGAGATTAAGCGCAATATGCGCATACTAGGCGAAACCGGCGATTACGATATTGTGATAACCGAAATTGGCGGTACCGTAGGCGATATAGAATCGTTACCATTTGTTGAAGCTGTAAGGCAGTTTAAATGGGAAGTTGGCCCGGGCAACGCGTTGGTTATTCACCTTACGCTTATCCCTTTCCTTGCTGCAGCCGGCGAATTAAAAACAAAACCAACCCAGCACTCTGTTAAAATGCTACTGGAATATGGTATACAGCCGGATATTTTGGTTTGCCGTACCGAGCACCATATCAACATGGATATCCGTAAAAAGATAGCCCTGTTCTGTAACGTTAACATTAACGCGGTTATCGAATCGATGGATGCATCTACCATTTACGATGTGCCATTGCTGATGCTGAAAGAACAGCTTGATAAAACTGTGCTTACCAAATTAAAATTATCGCATAAAAACGAGCCTAACCTGGATAACTGGAAAGACTTTTTAGGCCGATTGAAAAACCCTACATCCGAAGTAAAAATTGGCTTGGTAGGTAAATATGTAGAGTTACCTGATGCTTATAAATCGATCATAGAATCATTTATACACGCGGGTGCTAAAAACGAGTGCAAGGTTAAAGTACAATACATCCCTTCAGAACAGTTAACCCCCGATAACGCGGTTGAAAAACTGCGCGGCCTGCATGGCGTATTGGTTGCACCGGGTTTTGGCGAGCGTGGTTTTGAAGGTAAAATTGAAGCTATCCGTTATGTGCGCGAAAACAACATCCCATTCTTCGGCATCTGTTTGGGTATGCAATGCTCTGTTGTGGAGTTTGGTCGTAACGTTTTAGGTTTAAAAAATGCCAGCAGTACCGAAATGAACCCTGATACCCCACACCCGGTTATTGACATGATGGAAGATCAGAAAACCGTTATTAATAAAGGCGGCACCATGCGTTTAGGCGCTTACCCATGCGATTTAAAGAAGAATAGCAAGGCAGCACTGGCTTACGGTAAAACCCATATCAGCGAACGCCACAGGCACCGCTACGAGTTTAATAACAAGTATTTAAAAGATTACGAAAACGCGGGTTTAACCCCATCTGGTATTAACCCGGAGAATGGTTTGGTAGAGGTTGTTGAATTAAAAAACCACCCGTTTTTTGTTGGAGCGCAATTTCACCCGGAATTAAAATCAACAGTTGCTAATCCGCATCCACTTTTTATTAACTTTGTCGCCGCTTCGCTGGCTTATGCCCGTAAGAAGTAATAGCAGCATAGGGGTTTATTCCCTGATACTGTAAAGCTTATACAACAAAGCGGATATAATAATAGCGTTAACACAGCGTAACATTAATACCGGTGATAGGTCTAAAAAGAATGTAAGGGTTTTGATCAAACCGATGAGCATCTATCTGATCAAATTAAGCCGGTATACATAGGTGATGTTAATCTAAGAAACAAGGACGAAAATTAACAGTAATGATCAACAACAATTAAGTATTAGCTGATCATTCGATACAACAAATAATGGATAAAAATACGTTTACAGGGTTATTCCTGATCATGGTAATTATGGGTGCTTCCATATATTTCATGAAACCTTCTGAGGCTGACATTAAAAAAGAGCAGCTTACCGTTCACCAGGACTCGATAAAAAAGGGCTTAATAAAGGCAGAAAATGCTGCTGCAACAGCTGCTATTAAAACTGATACCGCTAAAAAGACAGGTGTTGTTGATTCTGCAGTTTTAAAATCACCTTTTGGCGCGGCTACTGTTGGTACCGAGCAATTTGTAACTATCGGAAACAAGGAATTGAGCCTAAAGCTGTCAACAAAGGGCGGTCGCATTTTCTCGGCCGAGTTAAAAAACTATAAAACGTTTGATAAAAAACCATTGATACTATTTGATGGTAACGATAACAAGTTTGGCATCACCCTAAAAGCAGGCGATAAAAACCTGAACACAAACGACCTGTATTTTACGCCAAGCGCTACATCATTGCAGGTTGCTGAGCAGGATTCGGGTTCGGTTACCATGCGTTTAAGCTACAGCCCTACGCAGTATATAGATTATATATACACGCTAAAAGGTACAGGCTTTAAATTAGGCTTAACCATTAAATCTACCGG
The DNA here is from genome assembly GCF_028288105.1 of Mucilaginibacter sp. Lineage (GTDB taxonomy): Bacteria > Bacteroidota > Bacteroidia > Sphingobacteriales > Sphingobacteriaceae > Mucilaginibacter. Next base: position 3,967 of record NZ_JAQBOI010000172.1, read on the forward strand.
GCTTGACCAGGTTGTAGCCAACAGCAGTGTTTACAACCTTAACTGGGCAGCCAGCCTGCACAAACAGGAAAAAGATATTGCCCAGGAGCGCCAATACACCACCGTGTATTTTAAAAATACCGATAATGAGGTTGATTACCTGAGCGAAACTAAGGACGAGCAAAAAGTTATTGCCGATAAAAAGGTTCAATGGGTGGCCTTTAAACAACACTTCTTCTCGAACGTATTGATCGTTAAAGACGGTATAGGTAAATCTGACCTGGCGGTTGCTACCGATGTTGCCGATACCAGTAATGTAAAACAAATGAAGGCCGACCTTACGCTTACACGTAAAGCTGATGGCAGTGTACCGCTTGAGTTTTACTTTGGCCCTAACCGTTTTAATACCCTTAAAGCACAAGGTAACGACCTGCAAAAGCTGGTTAACCTGGGCTGGGGACCATTAAAATATATTAACCAGTTTGCGGTTTTGCCACTATTTAATTTCTTAAATAAGTTTAACTGGAACTACGGTATCATCATTTTGATATTAACTATAGTACTTAAAGTGGTATTAGCGCCGCTTACCTATAAATCGTACCTGTCAATGGCTAAAATGCGTGTGCTTAAGCCCGAGATGGACGAGATAAAAGGTAAGGTTGGTGAAGATAACCCTACCCTTTTACAGCAGGAATACCTAAAGCTTTATAAAAAGGCAGGTGTGAACCCGCTGGGTGGTTGTTTACCATTGCTGATACAGATGCCTATCGTGATCGCGTTTTTCCGCTTTTTCCCAAGCTTGTTTGAGCTAAGGGGCGAAAGCTTCCTGTGGATGCATGATCTATCCACCTACGATGCGGTTATTACATTCGCTAAGATCCCGTTTATTGGCAGCCACATTAGTTTAATGTGTTTACTGATGACTATATCAACGCTGATATATACATACTTTAACAACCAGATCTCGGGTGCTACCGGGCAAATGAAATACATAGGTTACATTACCCCTATCATTTTCCTTGCTACGCTGAACAGCTACCCATCAGGCCTAAACTACTATTACTTTTTGGCCAACATGCTAACCTTTTTACAGCAATACATAATTAAATTTATGGTTGATGATAAAAAGATCCACGCGCAGATCCAGGAGAACAAAAAGAAACCGGATGATCCTAAAAAGAAAAAAACAGGCTTCGGTGCAAAACTGGAAGAAATGATGCGTCAGCAACAACAGGTGCAAGCGAAGAAGAAATAGTGAAGAGAGAATGGTTGATTAGTTGACCTATAGATAAAAGAAACCCATAGCTATAACGGCTATGGGTTTTTTGTTGGGATATACATTTTCTTATCTTTTTAACATTCCGAAAATTTTCCACAATCGCAACTAAAATTATTAGCAAAAAAGTTTTACATTTGAAAACTATGTATGCAATTGTGGATATTGAGACGACGGGAGGGCATGCCAGTGCAAATGGCATTACAGAGATTGCTATATGCATACATGATGGCAAAAAGATCACCCGCCGGTTCGAAACTCTGGTAAACCCGCAACGGGATATCCCGGTTTATATCCGTGCCCTAACAGGTATCACTAACGAAATGGTACAGGATGCCCCTTCTTTTGAGGACGTGGCGCACGAGATCTACCACCTGCTAAAAGGCCAGATCTTTGTGGCCCACAACGTAAACTTCGATTATTCCTTTTTACGCTACCACCTCAATGCCTCCGGCTACGAATTGCAGGCCAATAAGCTTTGCACCGTAAGGCTGGGCCGCAAAATAATGCCGGGCCTAATGTCATACAGCTTGGGTAAGTTGTGCACCCATTTAGGCATTCAAAACAACAGTCGCCACCGTGCCATGGGCGATGCCGAAGCAACCGCGCAGCTATTTGGGATGCTATTAAAAAGCGATACCGATAACCATATTGGCTCGGCCCTAAAGCAAAACAGCAAAGAACAGGTTTTACCTGCCAACCTGCCCAAAACAGATATTGAAGCCCTACCCTCATCACCGGGGATCTATTACTTTCACGATCAAAAAGGCAAGGTGGTATATGTTGGCAAGGCAAAAAATATTAAGAAACGGGTATGCAGCCACTTTACAGGTAACAACCCTAATTTACAGCGACAGGAGTTTTTACGCAATATATATCGCATCAGTCACCAGGTTTGCGGCACCGAGCTTATTGCTTTTGTGCTGGAAGCCGTAGAGATAAAACGACTGTGGCCTAAATACAACCGATCGTTAAAACGCTTCGAGAACACCTTCGGGCTTTATGTTTTTGAAGACCAGCGCGGTTATATGCGCCTGGCGGTTGATAAGCACCGTAAGCACATGCCATCGGTATATGCCTGCAACTCTTTGTTAGAAGGTCATAACTTGTTATTGAACCTCATAGAACAATTCGGCCTATGCCCTAAACTGTGTTTTATTCAAAAGAACGACCAGCCATGCAGCGGCAATAATGTGGGCAACTGCGCCTGCGAAGGGCACGAAACACCGGAAGAGTATAACCAACGCATAACCGGTGCATTGGATGAACTGAAGAAAGCATTGCCAACCTTCGCTATTCGCGATGAAGGCCGCACCGATGACGAGCACAGTTGTATTTTGATAGAAGAAGGTCGTTTTTATGGTATGGGTTATATCTCTCATTATTACGATGCTGATAATATTCAGGCGTTAAAGAACTACCTTACACCCTACCCGGGTAATGATTATATCAAGAATATCGTAACCGGCTACGCCAACAGGTTCCCACAGAGGAAGGTGAGCTTTTCAGCTTAGTTTCATATTCTCCACCAGGTCATTACGAACGTGATACGAGGAGAAATCTTCTACGAGCAGTAAGTCTAAGCGAGACAAGCTTCACAACCAACCCGTTATACCGATTTATTTCGGCATCTCTCATGTTGAGTGCGTGCTAAACATTGGCCCGCTCAATTGCCGCGGGAAGGCTGTTACTTTGTCTTGATACCATAAGTGTTCGGAAGATTAGCATTTGGGCTAAAGCCCATTTTCTGATTTTTTTATCCGTCCCATAAATGGGACGGCAATGAAGGAGGAGTTATCAAAAATCACTTGTATTTTTCATTGCCGTTGGCTTTAGCCAACGGATTACAAACAAAACTTATAAGGCTTTAGCCAAAATTCGGAA
>NZ_JAQBOI010000179.1 GCF_028288105.1 Mucilaginibacter sp.
AGGCTCAGGCTGCTATTAAACCCGCTATAGATAGCGCGAAATACGCCTTAAAGGTTACAAATGTTAAGACCAACATTTCGGTGATAAATGATATTATGTTGGTAACAGACGCTAAAACAGGCCTCCAGAAAATATACAGGGCTAAAACCTTAACCGATATTGATAAGGCCGAGCTGCTGCAAAATGGGATGAAGGTAGAAATAGTAACCGGCGTTCAGGCAGATTCTATGAAGAAACTACTGCCGCCACCACCGCCGCCAAGTATCTCAAAAGAATCATTCAGGGATCTTAGCCGTTTTATAAGTATCAAAACTGTATATCCAAAAGCCGCTTTTGCTAAAAAAATACAGGGAGGTTTTATAATTGGTATTAACATTGATGGCAATGGTTTAATAAGCAATGTAAAATTTTTAGCTAACCCCGGGATACATAACGCGGGTTTTGATGAAGCTCTCCTAAGCGCTGTGAATGCTTATCATGGCCAAATTAAGGAGAAAGCTGGTATGTATAAGATGGGTATTAACTTTCTTATCCCTGGTGAAAACCAAGTTAATTTTCCTACCCCTTCAACAGCAAAAGATGCAAATTATGTTGGCGAAACAACTATTTTAGGTTTAACAGATACCGGTAAGAAAAGACTTCCGCCGCCGCCACCTGCCCCGCCTAAGCCGAAGGTTGATCAGATAAAGTTTCCGCCGCCTGTTGTAAAGCCTGATAAACCTGCTAAAAAGGTAAAGGACCAGATAAAGTTTCCGCCGCCTGTTGTAAAACCAGATAAACCGGCAAACGCCCAGGTAAACAATATGCCACCGCCTCCGTCGCCACCGTTTGAAACTATTTATGAGGACCTTATAAAATATGTTTTAAAACATGCCCGTTACCCAGCCATAGCTCGTGACAATAATGTTAACGGACATATATTATTATCCCTGGTTATTAATAAGGATCATAAAGTAACCGACGTAAAAGTTGAAAAAGGGATAGGTTACCGCTGCGATGAAGAGGCTGCAAGGGCGTTAAGTACTTATACTAATACCATTAACAAAGCGCCGGGTAAATATAAAATGGTGGTTACCTTTATGTTAGTGAATAACGATAATACCAAATTTTATGCACCAAAACCTTTGGGTGACGATGACTTAAATGTTCACAATTTTATAGGAGAGGCTGTAATAACGGGGTCTATAAAATAATATTGCCTGCTACCCTTTTACGTAGATCACCTGTTTGGTCTCAAAAAACTCCTCCTCAAAGTAGTCTTTGAGATGATATTGCTGAACGGTTAAACCCGCGTCGGCAATTTCTTGTGTAAGGTCACCGCCTTTTAAATACAGTATCCCGTTGGGTAATTTATTCTTAGATGTTTTGCTGAACTTGCCCTTCACCCATGGGTAAAAATCTTTCAATTGTGTAACCGCGCGCGATACCACAAAGTCAAATTGCTCCTTTATTTCTTCGGCACGGGCATGAGTCGCTTTTACATTTTTCAGCCCTAAAGCTGCAGCAACTTCATTAACCACCTTTATTTTTTTGCCGATAGAATCCACTAAATGGAACCGCGTTTCGGGAAACAAAACAGCCAGCGGTATACCGGGGAAGCCCCCTCCTGTACCCACATCCAGCACGTTTTCACCAGGCAAAAAGGTCATTACTTTAGCTATACCTAACGAGTGCAGCACGTGGCGCTCATACAACAGATCAATATCCTTGCGGGATATTACGTTGATCTGGCTGTTCCACAAAGTATAAAGTTCTTGCAGGCGGGCAAATTGCGCTTGCTGCCGGGGAGTGATCTCCGGGAAATATTTGATCAGGATATCAGATGTCATCCTTATTATAACGGTTAATGATGTTACCTAACAGATACCTTGCCCTAAATAATTGCGCCTTTACAGTGCCTAAGGGCAGATCCAGTTGCAGGGCAATTTCCTCATATGATAATTCGTCAAAGTAACGCAGTGTTATCAGGTTACGATAGCGTATCGGCAAGCTTTCTATCAGTAGTTTTAGCTCTTCGGTTTGTTGTTTTTTGATGGATGTTTCTTCGGGATTTAGTCCATCAGATTTTATTTGCAGCGGTATTTCATCGCCATCCTCATCTAACATGCCATGAATAGACTGTGTGTTCAGCTTCTTTTTGCGAATAAAATCGATACAATTATTGGTAGCTACCCTAAACAGCCAGGTACTAAAAGCATATTCCGGTTGGTATTTTTCCAGTTTCTCAAAGGCTTTGGCAAAGGTTTCAACCGTCAGATCCATCGCATCTTCCTTGTTGTTAACCATCTTAAGCACCATAAAGTAAATAGAATCTTTATAGCGGAGCATCAAATCGGCATAGGCTTTTTGGTTGCCCTGCCTTGCCTTTACTACCAGATGAAAATCGTTCTTTGCATTCTCGGTGAAATTTTTATTTATTTCCATCGGGTGGTTTTAATAAATGTACCTATCAATCCAAACACGTTTAAATAAATATAATATATCATATCGAATAAAGGTAGAGACCATAACATATCGCCACTATCCAGCTTCTTAAACACTTTACGATAAATAAATAGCTGCAATACCCATCTAAAAACAAATGCACCTAACGCTAATATAGGTTCAAATTTAAATACCAGGCACAATATAAATAAAACATAAAACAAAAACCCGGTAATTGCATCAAAACTTAACATGCGCCTATGTTTATTTTTATACAAGGCGCCCACTCCCATATGCCTCTTTTTTTGCCTGAACCAGCCACCCAGCGTAGTTTTAGCATCAGTATAAATAAAGGTATCGGGATGAATTTCTATAGCAGTGTTATCGGGTGTAGCATTTTGGTTAACAAACAGATCGTCGTCACCAGACATTACGTGCATATGCATTGCAAAACCCTTGGCCCCAAAAAACAGCGATTTTGTATAAGCCAAATTACGGCCAATCCCCATATAAGCATCGCCATTTAAGGCGGCCGACAGGTAATTAATTGCTGTTTTTAAAGTCTCAAACCTAATAAAAGGGTTAAGGAAATTACGGGTGCGGGTATACGGCGAATAGCCCAAAACAATTTGAACGGAGCCGGTAAAACCAGCCGCCATACGGGTTATCCAGTTTAGCGTGGCCGGTTTACAATCGGCATCGGTAAACAACAGATGCTCGTTCTTAGCCGCTTTAATACCCAGGGTAAGGGCAAATTTTTTGCCCGTTTTAAAGCGGACATGTTCGTTAACGGTAACAATTTTAAGGTGGGCAAACTCCCTTTGAATGTCCTGCAAAATAAGATCAGAATCATCGGTAGAGCAATCGTTAATAACAACTACTTCATAATCCGGATAGTTTTGCTGTAATATATAAGGAAGGTTTTCGGTTAAATTACGGGCCTCATTACGGGCACTAATAATAACAGAAACAGGCACAGTTGCAGCCGGTAATTCCTGCCGTGGTACATAGCGGGTAAGCCTGCTGTGATTACTTAACAGGTAATACAACTGAATAATAAAACAAAGCTGAAATAGAACAAATAACGCCTCTTGAATGTAAGCTTCCAAACCCCTTAGTGATAAGGTGCAAATTTGTTAAAAATCAGCGAGATTACGGAGTACTATTTCTTAATAAAGCGGCTGTTTTACTCACCCCGCGGCACTACGTGCGCGACCCTCTCTTCGCCTGCGGCGGAAAGAGGGTTGTACTACCTTTTTTCAAACTTCTTTCCTCTCTTTGCGCAGCAGAGAGGGGTGACAAGCATAGCGATGTCGGGGTGAGTTAAATAATAAAGCGATTCTTAATAAAGCGACGATTCAACTCACCCCGCGGCACTACGTGCGCGACCCTCTCTTCGCCTACGGCGGAAAGAGGGTTATGCTACCTTTTTTCAAAACTTCTTTCCCCTCTTTGCGAAGCAGAGAGGGGTGACAAGCATGGCGATGTCGGGGTGAGTTAACTAATAAAGCGATACTGATTATGCGCGGCGATTCAACTCACCCCGCTGCACTACGTGCGCGACCCTCTCTTCGCCTACGGCGGAAAGAGGGTTGTGCTACCTTTTTTTCAAAAACTTCTTTCCCCTCTTTGCGAAGCAGAGAGGGGTGACAAGCATAGCGATGTCGGGGTGAGTTAAACTCGCAAACTTTGTTTAATTCTTTCTAAAACGTTCTCTAAATCTTCTTCTATTTCTTCATTTTTAAACCTCAAAATAGTTAATCCCAGGCTTGTTAATACTATATCTCTATTCTTATCATATTCTTTTTTATAAAGGTGGACCGGTCCATCAGCTTCAACAACTAACCTGGCTTCATGGCAATAAAAATCAGGAATATAATATTCGTACTTACCCAGTACCGATCGAACACAAACGGGGTATTGCCGCAAAAACTTTTTACCCAGAAAATTCCGGTTTCTTAAAATATTCCACAGTTTGGCTTCGGTTGGTGTTTGCTTTTGCCTTAATTCCCGGCATAATTGTGTTATGGATGGCATGATGAAAGTTACAAATTTCGTCTTGATTTACTAATAATATGGCAATGCGCGGCGATTTTACTCACCCCGCGGCGCTACGCGCGCGACCCTCTCTTCGCCTGCGGCGGAAAGAGGGTGGGAAAACCTCTTTATTCTCTTCCCCCTCTTTGCCCAGCAGAGAGGGGTGACAAGCGTAGTGATGTCGGGGTGAGTTAACTAATAAAGCGACGATTTTACTCACCCCGCGGCACTACGTGCGCGACCCTCTCTTCGCCTACGGCGGAAAGAGGGTTAATTTCATTGCCGTTGGCTTTAGCCAACGGATTATAGTGCCTGCCGCCACGTAAATCTTTGCGTTAGGGATAGAAGCGGAAACCCCGGAATGAAAGGCTGCTTCTATCAGCAGTCTAAATGAGGAGTTGCAGCGTATAGCCCGGGCCGCAGGCAACGCCCTGATTATTGCTCTAAAAGATTGCTTTGTTCCCCTGCAATCCTATAGATAAACAAAAAAACAATACACCCCAATGTCACCAATACAACAATCTAACAATCCATCAATTAACCGTGCCCAATGCCAAACGGTTTTGTTAATTTTGCGGGGATAAATGAAATTTAATTTAACAGCACAAGATCCTCTTTCAAAGGCCCGAGCGGGCGAGGTAACTACAGACCACGGGGTTATACAAACACCTATTTTTATGCCTGTTGGCACAGCCGGCACGGTTAAAGCAGTTCACCAGCGCGAGCTGAAGGACGACATTAAGGCGCAGATCATATTAGGTAATACTTACCATTTATACTTAAGGCCGGGGTTAAACACCATTGAACAGGCCGGTGGCTTGCACAAATTTAACGGTTGGGAGGGCCCTATTTTAACAGATAGCGGCGGTTACCAGGTGTATTCGCTTACCGAAGTGAGGAAGATAAAGGAAGAAGGTGTTACCTTTCGGTCGCATATTGATGGCTCAAAACACTTGTTTACGCCCGAAAATGTGATGGATATACAGCGCATTATTGGTGCCGATATCATTATGGCATTTGATGAATGTACCCCTTACCCATGCGATTATAATTACGCGAAACGCTCTATTGAGATGACGCACCGCTGGCTAAAACGCTGCTGCGAACGCTTTGATAGCACCCAACCTAAGTATGATTATAACCAAACCCTGTTCCCCATTGTACAGGGATCGGTATATAAAGATCTAAGGGTACGTTCGGCCGAAGTTATAGCTTCTTTTGAACGTGAAGGCAACGCCATTGGCGGCCTTTCGGTAGGTGAACCGGCCGAAGAGATGTATGCCATGACAGAGGTTGTATGTAATATATTACCGGAGCATAAACCGCGTTACTTAATGGGCGTGGGCACACCTGTTAACCTACTAGAAAACATTGCTTTAGGTATTGATATGTTTGATTGTGTAATGCCTACGCGTAATGCCCGCAACGGCATGTTATTCACCAAAAACGGCATTATCAATATCAAAAATGAAAAATGGAAGAACGACTTTACGCCTATTGAGATAGACAGCGACCTTTTTGCCGATACTTGTTATACCAAGGCCTATTTACGCCACCTGATACATAGTGGCGAAATGCTGGGTGCGCAGATCGCTACCTTGCATAACCTGCACTTTTACATATGGTTAGTTCAGGAAGCACGCAATAAAATCATCAGCGGTGAGTTTTACGACTGGAAGAAAATTATGGTAACCCGTTTAGGCCAAAGATTATAAATGAGAGCATTTCTGCATCGATATTTAACCGTTATTGACCGGTTCATTATTAAAAAGTACCTGGGCACATTTGTGTTTACGCTGGGTATTTTTATGGTGATATCGGTAGTGTTTGATATATCTGAACACCTCGATAACTTTTTGGGTGACAACGCCTCAATAAACGAGATCATATTTGTTTACTACGCAGGGTTTATACCCTTCTATTTAATGCTGCTTTCGCCTTTAATTAACTTTTTGGCGGTAATATTTTTCACGGCAAAAATGGCCAACCAAACCGAGATTGTGCCTATTTTAACAAGTAAGGCCAGCTTTTACAGGTTCCTGAGGCCGTATGCCTTGTCGGCCGGCTTAATATTCACTGTATCGTTATTTGCAAACCATTACCTTTTACCATTCACCAATAAATTAAAGGTAACTTTTGAGGGCGCACACTTCTTTAAAAATGATGATCCATCTAAAAGTGAGGTGCATATCCAGCTTGATAAACGCACGTTTGTGTATCTGCAAAGCTATGATCCTTCCCTGCAAACCGGGTATAATTTCACCCTCGAAAAGTTTGATGGAGACGAGCTAAAAGAACGGCTTACAGCCACCAGTATTAAGTTTGATTCGCTTAAAAACAGGTGGACTATTAACATGCCAACCATACGTTATGTGAACGGTTTAAAGGAAGCTTTAAAGATGAATTTACCGCCCATTGATACTGTTTTAGACATGCGCCCTGTAGACTTTGAAGCGCATGATAACGTAGTAAGTAACATATATGGCGCTATGTCTTTAAGCACTTTGAACAAAGGAATTGAGAAGGAAAGAACCCGTAGTACAGGTGTTATTACCGACATGTTATTTGAAAAATACCGCCGTTTTGTTGAGCCATTATCGTCATTTGTACTTACCTGTATTGGCGTTGCAATAGCCTCAAGAAAGGTCCGGGGCGGGGTTGGTTTGCCTTTGGGGATAGGTATTTTCATCTGTTTTACTTACATTGTAGTGAACAAATTTGCCCTGGTATTTGCCATTAAAGGGGGCTTCCCACCGCTAATTGCAGTGCTAATGCCTAACATGATTTTTGGGATATTGGGCTATATCCTTCTTATAAAAGCTCCAAAATAATGACCGAACCCGGTGCACCTTACAACCAAAAAGCTACCCATTTAGGGGCGAAAAAAGACGTTTTTGGAACCAATTCTGGCGTTAATAAGAACCTTTTAATCCTACATTTTACCGTTTTTATCTGGGGATTTACCGGAATTTTGGGTCAACTTATCTCAATATCGGCCGTAAATTTGGTTTGGTATCGCGTTTTAATTGCCAGTTTATCGTTGTTTTTATACTTCAAATTTAACAAAACAGCGTTCAAAGTTAACCGAAATACGCTGCTAAAACTGATGCTTACGGGCGCTTTGGTAGGTGGCCATTGGATACTTTTCTTTGCTTCTATCAAGCTTTCTACCGTCCCTGTAACGTTAGTTTGCCTCTCATCCATCACACTTTTTACCGCCATTTTTGAGCCGATCATCAACAAAAAACGCATCTCGAAAATGGAAATTATCGCCGGTATTTTCATTGTACTGGGCATAATTTTAATATTTAAATTTGAAACAAAATACACTAAGGGTATCATAGCCGGGTTGGTAAGCGCGGTACTGGCAAGCCTTTTTGCCATCATAAACAGTCGCCAGGTAAAGCATCACGAGGCTCCTGTAATTGCTTTTTACGAGCTATCGGGCGCCCTGTTATGGATAACAATATACCTTTTGGCCACTGGTGGCCCTGCCGAATTTGCGATCCCCAAGCCGGCTGATATTGGCTATTTGGTACTGCTTGGAACTGTGTGTACATCCCTTGCCTACGTTGCCGGTGTATCTGTAATGCGCGAGCTTTCGGCCTTCCGTGTGGCGCTTATCACCAACCTGGAACCGGTATATGGCATCATTATGGCCTTCCTTTTTTTTGGCGATATGAATAAAATGTCGGTAGGTTTTTGGGTAGGATCTGTAATAATCCTGTCTACTATCTTCCTGTTTCCTGTTGCCCAAAAGCAGGTGGTTAAACGCCGTAACCGCTAATTTACTTCTTTTTTATTCCTGCGATCTCACCTCAATATAGCCCTCATATTTCTGGGTAGGAGCAAAGTGCGCACCATTATGTCTCGCATTTTAAGCCCATATAAGCCATTATAATTTTCAGAGCAGTTATTCCCCGTCAAAATAATTTCGGGCGAAACTGGGGCAAATCCTAAAAACAGTAAGTGTATTGAACTGAATATGAATATTTAGTTATAAACACGACTAAAATACAACCCATTTTCAACTTATATAAGTAAATATTTAATTTACAAGTAAAATATATTAACTTAATAATCAGATATATATAAAGTTTATTAAACCAATAGCTTGATGTAAGTTATAATTTAAAAAATCACAAATACTAATAATAATAGTAATTAGTTTTTACGAGTATAAATAAAGCATTTATAATGCTATTAATGAGATATTTACAATGTGTTAAATAACGTAAAAATTTACTTTGTTTAAACGTCCATATTTTTTAGAGAAAGTGTACTGAACCGCAAGAAGAATATTTTACAAAAATTGGGGTAGGCAGCAAGCTTGTATACAGTGCGCAACTTTTGGAGTGAAATTGAGGCTTAAAAATCAACGCTGAGTAAAATGCGTTTCATTAAAAACATCCGGAAAAAGGAAGCTGAAATCTGGCAGGAAAAAAAACGCCCTGTTATGAAAAAATTCGGCGAGGGAGATTTTCACGGATGTCGTTTTTTTTAGAGGATGGTATTATGCAATGTATCCGACACCAGGCCAGGGTCAAGATTTTTTTTCGCCGATCACTCGTCCCCCGCAATCGCCATTTTTAAAAAAGATTTAAAAACCGCATATTGTAGAAACTAAAACCGGGAAGAAGATCATGAGCATTAAAAATATTTTCGTACTTGTAATTGTGGTGCTGCTAACCATCTTCATTATTCAAAATACCGACCCCGTATGGTTCACCATTTTGTTTGTTAAGAAAAGCATCTCAAAAGTTGCGGTACTTACCACGGTGGCGGTAGCCGCGTTTATTTTGGGCGTGTTGGTTGGCCGGCCAAAAAATAAAAAATACAACATCGGCGAACACTACGATGACCTGCATGCCGGCGAGGATAAAAATACACTAAGTGACGAAGACAGGGATTACATCAGCAGGGATTAGATGTTCTTAGATCTGAGACGCTTGCTCAAATCTCATCTCCTTAGACGTTGTAAAAAACCTGGTTGCTTTCTTCCATGGCTTGCAGGTTTGGTGTGTTCTCAAAAATGCCAAAAACCGATGCTCCACTGCCACTCATACTTGCGTATAACGCACCATACTCATACAGCTCTGCTTTTACGCCACGTATAACGGGATGATCGCGGAAGATATGGCCTTCAAAGTCGTTCTTAATATGCCCTCTCCATGTCGTAAGGGGCGTTTTTATCAGGTCGTATAAAGATTCTGAAACTGGGGCCGGTTTTACGCCTCTGTAAGCCTCTGCGGTTGATACATGCTCATCTGGCATCACCAATACAATTTTGTAAGCAGACAGGTCAAGATTGATAGGCTCAAGCTCATCCCCTTTTTCAAAGGCAAACACCGGTTTGCTCCGGATGAAAAAAGCGCAGTCGGCACCCAGTACCCGGGCATAGTCTTCCATCCTCTCAGGTGATAAACCCAGTTCAAATTTATCGTTCATCAGTTTGATGAAAAAAGCAGCATCGGCCGAACCACCGCCAAGCCCCGCCCCAATGGGAATATTCTTGTGCAGGTGAATTTTTACCGGCGGCAGGTCGTGGTCTTTTTTTAGCAGGTGGTAACCCTTAATGCAAAGGTTGTCTTCCAGCCTGCCGGGTATATCCAAACCAGATGATTCAAAGCTCAACTTGTCGGCCTCTACTACCTCCAGCACATCATTAATTTTCACCGGATAAAAAACGGTTTCTAAGTCATGGTATCCGTCGGGCCGGCGGGCAATAATGTTAAGGCCAATGTTTATCTTTGCGTTTGGAAATACTATCATCAAAATTCAATTAACACCGCATGTATTTATACACATCGGTAGGAAACCAAAAATAGATTATTTTTATTTGTACTGATTTAAATTTGTTGACTGGTGAATCAGGAGGCTGAATCACTAAATCAATAATTCACTAAATCAATAATTATTTTCAGAATGAAACAGTACCTCGACCTGATGCAGCATGTGATGGAGAATGGAGCGCAAAAGCATGACCGCACCGGGACAGGCACTTTAAGCGTGTTTGGCTACCAGATGCGTTTTAACCTGCAGGACGGCTTCCCCATGGTGACCACAAAAAAACTTCACCTCAAATCTATCATTCACGAGCTGATATGGTTTTTGACCGGCGATACTAATATTCAATATTTAAAAGATAACGGCGTACGCATCTGGGATGAATGGGCTGATGAGAATGGAAACCTTGGCCCCGTATATGGTTACCAGTGGCGATCGTGGCCAAAGCCTGATGGCGGCCATATAGATCAGATAACCCAGGTAGTAAATCAATTGAAGAACAACCCGGATTCGCGCCGCATAATGGTATCGGCATGGAACGTTGCCGATGTTAACCAAATGGCGCTTCCACCCTGCCACAGTTTGTTCCAATTTTATGTGCAACCCGCTGATGCGGCTAAAGGCGAAACAAGAGGTAAGCTATCATGCCAGTTGTATCAGCGAAGTGCCGATATATTTTTAGGGGTGCCTTTTAACATTGCATCGTACGCGTTACTTACCATGATGATGGCACAAGTATGCGATTTGGACTATGGCGATTTCATCCACACTTTTGGCGATGCCCATTTGTACAACAACCACCTGGAGCAAACCAAGCTGCAACTTAGCCGCGAGCCAAAGCCGTTGCCAACAATGAAGATAAACCCGGAAGTAAAAGATATCTTCGGATTTAAGTTTGAAGATTTTACTTTAGAGAATTACGAACCATGGCCACATATTAAGGGGGCTGTTGCAGTTTAATTTTGTAAGTTGTAAATTTGGATATGACCACTACGGAAATAAAGGATGAAATTAAAAAGGTGCTTGACCAAGTACCGGAAGATGCCTTATCTGATGTTTTGGGTTTTCTAAAAGAGTTGCAGCACCAGCCTGCTGAAAATATTAGAATTACCAATCATTTGAAACAAATTTTAGCAGAAGATAAAGAACTGCTTGAAAAGCTGGCGCAATGATCGACTTAAACACCTCGATCCACATCCACAATATTCTAATTGACAAATTCGGAGGAAGTAAAGGGATTAGGGATAAAGCGCTTTTAGAATCAGCACTAAACCGTCCTTATGCAACTTTCGACGATATTGATCTTTATCCTACCGGGATAGATAAAGCTGCGGCCTTGTTAGAAAGCTTGATAATTAATCATCCATTTATGGATGGGAACAAACGTATTGCATACGTACTGATGAATTTAATTTTGAGAGAAAACGGAATACTCTTGAAAGCAAGCCAGGATGAAAAATATAAAATGGTAATTGGGGCAAGCAAAGGCGAATTAAGATTCGACGAAATTAAAGCATGGCTTAAAACCAATACTTAAGACTTTTAATAAATGACAATTTCAATAATAGTAGCGATCGCAGAAAATTACGCCATTGGTAAAAACAACCAGTTGCTTTGGCATATGCCAAATGATCTGAAACATTTTAAACAGATAACATCAGGCCGTACAATTATCATGGGCCGTAAAACCTATGAATCGGTTGGTAAGCCCCTGCCTAACCGCCGCAATATTGTGGTGACCCGGCAGGACATTCAGATCCCCGGCTGCGAGGTGGTAAAATCAATAGACGACGGTTTGGCATTATGCGCCCACGAAGATGAGGTATTTATTGGTGGTGGTGCCGAGATCTATCGCCAGGCAATGGACAAAACCGACCGCATTTATCTGACCATTATTCACAAGGACTTTGAGGCCGATACCTTTTTTCCGGAGATTGACTATCTGAAATGGAATGAAGTAAGCCGGGAATACAATGAGCCGGACGAAAAAAACCCTCTTCCTTATTCGTTTATCACATTAAACCGTCGATAGCAAAAACCATTATTATTTTGTTTCAATTAAAAATTTCATGCTTGTGAAATTTTATTAGATTTGCCGTCTTATTTAAAAAGCTTATAAACTAATTAATTACATATTTAATTCGCGATGCAAGGTAAAGGGGTTATTAAATTTTTCGCCATTCTGCTGGCTGTAGTGTGCTTATACCAATTTTCATTTACATGGGTGGCACACAAAGTTGAGAATGATGCCAAAGCGTATTCTAAGGGCGATCCCGAAAAGGAAAAAGCCTATCTTGATTCTGTTTCAACATTACCGGTATACCCGGTGCTTAACCACACTTACCAGTATTGCCTGGAAAGGGAACTTGCCCTTGGTCTGGATCTAAAGGGTGGAATGAACGTTACTATGCAAATTTCGTTACGCGAGCTTGTACAGTCGTTATCAAACAACAATCCTGATGTTGCCTTTAACCAGGCGTTGACCAATGCGCAGGCAAGAAGTGTAACCGAGCAAAAAGATTACATTACCCTTTTTGTTGACGAGTATGAGAAGCTGGCGCCAAACGCTAAGCTTGCTGCCATATTTGCAAACAGCAATAATCAGGAAAAGTTAAAGTTCAATTCATCAAACAGCGATGTTGAGGCTTATCTGAAAGACCAGGCAAATACGGCGGTGCAACAATCATATACTGTATTGCATACCCGTATAGATCAATTTGGTGTTACCCAGCCAAACATCCAGTTACAAAAAAGCACTAACCGTATTTTAATTGAGCTACCCGGTGTTAAAGAGCCGGAGCGTGTACGCAAGCTTTTACAAGGTTCTGCTAAGCTTGAGTTTTATCAAACTTATGATAATACCGAAGTTTACGGTTTGTTAAATAACATTAACGGCATATTGGCTGCTAAAAACAAAACTGCTACTCCTAAAAAGGATACGGTTAAAGCCGATACAACAAAAACGGCTATAGCATCTGCCGCTGCAAAAGACACCTCTGCTGCTGCAAAACAAGCCAGTTCGTTATTAAACAAACTAAAAAATAATGTTAATAAAGATTCTGCCAGTTTAAATAAAACGCAGTTAGCTGCTAATCCGTTATTCGCGGTATTATCACCGGTTACTTACGCAGATCAGAGCGGACAGCAACAATTAAGTCAGGGCCCAACTGTTGGTTATTCTGCACAAAAAGACACTGCTAAGGTAAACCACTACCTGCGCAGCGCCGATATTAAATCGATTGTTCCACAGAACATGAAATTCCTTTGGGGTGTTAAACCTATTAAAAACACAAAGGTTTTTGAATTATATGCCATTAAACTTTCTGGTGCCGAAAATGGCCCGGTGTTATCGGGTGACGTAATAACTGATGCCCGTAACGATATAGACCAACAAAAAGGTGGTTACGAGGTTACCATGTACATGAACTCGCAAGGTGCGGCAAAATGGAAAGCCGTTACTGCCGAAGCAGCTGCTGGGGCTAATAAAAAGGCTATCGCCATTGTATTGGATGATAACGTTTACTCTGCTCCTAACGTTCAAAATGAAATTTCAGGTGGCGTATCGTCAATATCTGGCGGTAACTTTACACTTGAAGATACCAAGGATTTAGCCAACATATTAAAGGCAGGCCGTTTACCGGCACCTGCCCGTATCATTGGTGAGGCTGTTGTAGGCCCGTCATTAGGTCAGGAAGCTATTAGTGCTGGTTTATTATCATGTATATTAGGTTTAGTAGTTATCTTAATTTTCATGATAGCTTACTACAAACGCGCAGGTACAGTTGCAGTTATCGCGGTATTGATCAACGTGTTCTTCCTTATGGGGGTATTGGTTAGCTTACGTGCTGTATTAACGCTTCCGGGTATAGCGGGTATCATTTTGATACTGGGTGTGGCTGTGGATGCCAACGTATTGGTTTACGAGCGTGTACGTGAAGAGCTTGCTTTAGGCAAATCTATCCGTATTGCGGTTGCCGACGGTTTCAAACATGCTTTACCTTCTATCCTTGATGCCAACATCAGTACATTCTTAACAGGTGTTATATTGTTCTTATTTGGTTCGGGCCCAATACAAGGTTTCGCAACTACTTTAATGATCGGTATCGTTACCACCTTGTTCTGCTCATTGTTAATTTCGAGGTTGATATTCGAATTTATGCTTGAGAAAGACTGGGATATCACATTCTCTCGCCCATGGAGCTCACATACCTTCAAAAACGCAAACTACGCGTTCGTTAAAAACCGTTTCAAATTTTATGCCTTCTCTGGTATATTCATTGCTGCCGGTTTAGTATCGATGGTAACACGCGGCTTTAACTACGGTGTTGATTTTGGTGGTGGACACACTTACATTATTAAATTTACCAGCCCTGTTACTACCGGGCAGATCCACGATGCTATCGATGCAACGCTTGGCCGTGGTACCGAGGTTAAAACTTATGGCACTGATAATAAGATGAGTATCAATACCAACTATCTTATTAACGATAATTCGCCTGATGCAGATAGTAAAGTACAGGCTGCCTTAATTAAAGCATTGGCAACCAACCCGGCTACAAAAATTGAAGCAAAACAGATAGAAGCGCACCAAAAGGTTGAAGCTACAATAGCTAACGAAGTTAAGGCTTCGGCTAAGTGGACAATCATACTGGCTATCGTTGTCATCTCTGCTTATATATTGATCAGGTTCCGTAAATGGCAATTCAGCTTAGGTGCGATGATCGCTACCGCGCACGATTCATTGCTGGTGCTTTCATTCTTCTCGTTATTTAAAGATATCCTTCCGTTCTCTTTAGATATCGACCAGGCGTTTATAGCAGCATTGCTTACCGTTATTGGTTATTCAATTAACGATACCGTGGTAGTGTTTGACCGTATCCGCGAGTTCCTTGAATTGCACCATGCAAAAACTGATGACCCTAAAGAGGTTATTAACCATGCAATTAACAATACATTAAGCCGTACTATTATCACTGCATTTACTGTAGTTTTAATATTGGTGATATTATTCATCTTTGGTGGTGATGTTATCCGCGGGTTCTCGTTCGCATTGTTAATAGGTGTTATTTTTGGTACCTATTCATCGATATGTGTAGCCACACCGGTTATCATCGACTTTGGAAAGAAAGGCCTGAGATAAAAAAATCTCCTATAATTAAAAGGCTCCAAAGAACATTTGGAGCCTTTTTTGTTTTACAACTATACGCTTAGCATCATATAAATTTAAATTGCATCATGAACCCTACTGATCAATCAAAATTCCCAACGGTAGTTATTATAGGCGGCGGCTTTGGCGGCCTGCAGGTAGCCAAGCAACTTGCAGATAAGCCTGTGGAAGTTATCCTTATCGATAAGCATAATTACCACACCTTTCAGCCATTGCTATACCAGGTGGCCACAGGTAGTTTAGAGGCCGAGGCTATAGCATTCTCGTTACGTAAGAATTTTGACGGGCAAAAGAACCTTCGTTTCCGCAATACCGAGGTTACCCGTATTGATACAGAAAAAAACACAGTTGTAACTACTATCGGCGAAATAGTGTACGATTACCTGGTGATAGCAACAGGATCAACCACCAACTTTTTTGGCAATAAAGAGATTGAGCATTATGCCATGCCCATGAAATCTATCCCAGAGGCATTAAACCTCCGATACCTTGTGCTACAGAACCTTGAGGAAGCCATTTTAAAGCCCTCTAAGGAAGATCGCGCGCCATACCTATCATTCGTATTGGTAGGTGCCGGCCCTACCGGCGTAGAGCTTGCAGGCGCGTTAGCGGAACTGCGCAACCATGTTCTTAACAAAGATTATCCCGAACTGGTAAAAGATGAAATGAAGGTTTACCTGGTAGACTTTCTTCCAAAGGTTTTAGGGCCTTTTTCTGACGAGGGCTCAAAAGCCGCGCAAGATTTTCTGCACAGCATGGGTGTTGAGGTGTTGTTGAATGTAAAAGTGGAGAGTTATGATGGCCACGAGATAAAATTTGAAGGCGGTAAAAGCATTTTCACCAAAAACGTAATATGGTCTGCAGGCGTAATGGGGGTAGTACCCGATGGGATATCAAAAGACAGCATTGAGCGCGGCAACCGTATTAAGGTTGATACAATTTGCCGCATGGTTGGCCGCCCTAATATATTTGCCATTGGCGATGTGGCAGCTATGATAACAGACGAAACCCCAAAAGGCCACCCGGGTGTTGCGCAGGTTGCCATACAAATGGGCGAAACAACCGGCAAAAACATTTATCGTTTAATAAAAGGCGAGCAAACCGTTCCGTTTAAATATAACGACAAGGGCTCGTTAGCAACTATAGGCCGCAACAAGGCTATTGCCGATTTGGGGAAACTAAAATTCCAGGGATTCTTTGCCTGGCTGATATGGATGTTTGTGCACCTGATATCGCTTATGGGGGGCCGTAACCGTGTTATTGTGTTTATTAATTGGGTGGCCAGCTATATAACTTACAATGGCGGCAGCAGGCTGATTATACGTAATTTTGAACGTGAAGAACTGATAAAAAAAGACGAGCAAGTTTCAAAACCTGATTAATCAATGGCCGAACATATAAAGATAACCGAATGCCCCCGCGATGCCATGCAGGGCCTGCATGATTTTGTACCTACCAACGTTAAAGCCGAATATATTAACCTGCTTTTACAGGTAGGCTTCGATACTATTGATTTCGGCAGTTTTGTATCGCCCAAATCCATACCGCAAATGCGGGATACTGCCGAGGTTTTAAGCAAGCTCGATCTGGATAATACCCGTTCAAAGTTATTGGCCATTATAGCTAATTACAGGGGCGCCGAAGATGCGGTTATCCACCCAGAGATAGCTTATTTAGGCTATCCTTTTTCCATCTCCGAAACTTTCCAGCTGCGTAATACCAACACCACCATTGAGCAGGCATTTGACAATGTAAAGCGCATAAACGAATTGTGCGCAGCAAACAATAAAAGCCTGTTAATTTATTTATCAATGGGTTTTGGTAACCCTTACGGGGATGAATGGAACACAGAAATAGTTCAGCACTGGGCGCAAAAGATGATTGACGAGGGGATTGGATACATTGCCCTGTCTGATACCATCGGCGTGGCCACACCCCAACAGATCACCAGTCTGTACCCTGCCCTAACCAAACTTTCTGAGATAACAGAATTTGGCGTACACCTGCATTCAACACCAGATACCTGGCAGGAAAAGGTGGCCGCGGCTTATGAAAGCGGTTGTAAAAAGTTCGATGCCGCATTAAAAGGATACGGAGGCTGCCCTATGGCCAAAGACGAGCTTACAGGCAACATCGCTACCGAAAACCTAATAGCGTACCTCCTGCACCAAAACATCAACCTGGGGCTTAATTTAGATAAACTAAGCGAAGCCATGGATTATTCCGGAAAAGTGTTTGGATAAGAATTATCCCCTTTAATTTTTTTTAACAGTAATTAACAACCAGTAGCCAATTTCATGTATAGCTTTATGTAATTAAATCTCATCATGAAAAAGGCCATATTATCCTTGCTGATTGTATTTATTTGCGGTAAAGTTTTTTGCCAGCAAACCCCTTATACGCTGCCCCTGCCCGCTAAACGGGGAAGCGAAAAAATACCGTTTCCTATCAGCTTTGCACCAGGCATTCCTTTTAAAGGGATGGAAGAGTTACGCTTTACACCTGATTGGAATAATGCCTCAAAAAACGACTACTGGTCGTACACTTTTCTTTGGTTTATTGAGGGCAAGCCTCAATTAAATAACAAGGTTTTGCAAAACTATATGGCTGAATATTTTAATGGATTATACAGAAGCAATAGTAAAATAAAGCCGGTTGGTAACTTCACAAAAGCAAAGTTTCAAAAAATAAAAGTTATGAAGGATGATCAGGAAACTTACCAGGGAACAATATCAACCTTAAATTTCTTAACCGGAAAACCGATCGAATTTTATGTGAAAATACATGCTCGTAATTATCCCCACACTAATCATTCGGCTTTAATGTACGAACTTTCACCAAAACATTATACTAATAAGGTATGGCTTAAACTAAGCGAAATTGTAAAAGGGTTTGAGTATAAGAATTAACGTAGTGGTGCTGACTTATTTTCGAAACCCTATACTTTTAATTTAACTGCCGGATTGAATCTAACTGCTCTAACAATTTGCAAACAAACCGTAAGAACAACTATAGCTATTGAAATAACAAGAGCAATTGCAAACGGCACAATGGAAATATGTACCCGGTAGGCAAAAGTTTCTAACCATTTATTTGAAATTAAGAATGAAACAGGCCAGGCAATAAGATTTGCAATTAAAACAATATAGAAAAACGGCCTGCCCAAAATTACCATTAATTGGTCTCCCCTTGCACCGAATACTTTCCTGATCGCAATTTCTTTCATACGTAAACGAATAGCATTTGCTGCTGAAGCAAAAAAGCCAAGTGAGGCAATAAATATTGCTAAAACAGAAAAAACAATAAGTACGGTTTGCAATTGCTCCTGCTTTATAAAAAGCCGCCCATATAATTCATCAAGAAAATGATAATTGAAATTATCCCCGTCAAGTTTATTGATGTCGCTCCATTGATGGCTTAAAGTTGTCAGCATTGCTGGTATTGCCTTATTTTCGGCACTTATCATAATTTGTGTTTTAGATAATCCGCAATGATCGTTCATTAAGTAGATGGTTGGCTGAATGTTCTCCTCAAACCCATAAGCTTTCACATTTTTAGTTACACCTATTATTTTATACCTCCCGCCACAGCCATTTATAGCTGTGCCAATAGGGTGCTTTAAATCCATTAGCTTTGCTGCAGCCTCATTTATTACCGCAGTCGCAGAATCTCCAGAGGAAAGTGAAGAAAAAACATGGCCTTCTTTTAATCTGATATTTAACGTTTCAAAATATTCGTAGTCAACACCTATGGTATTCATAGACAATGCTTTACTTTGAACAGAATATTCGTTAGAAACAGGGATTATCCCCCCCGGAACATTAGAAACAACGGTAACATTTTTTACACCGGGTATAGCTTTTATCCGGTCCCGTACCGATTCGAATTTTTTGGGATTGTTGTATAACCCCAAATTATCTATATATACAACCTGTTTAGCTGTAAAACCAGCATCTTCAGTTTTCATAAAGGTAACCTGCTGGTTAATAACAACCAGAGTTATAACAAAAACAATAGCAAAAGTAAACTGAAGCACTGTTATTGAATTTCTCACCCAGGAAAACTTTCCTCCGTTTGAAAACTGATCTCCTCTTAATACATCGGCCGGTTTAAAACCTGCCATAACTAAAGCCGGGTAAATCCCTGCCAGTAAGGTAAGTGAGATTAAAGTAAGGGCCAGTTGAGCTATTATAGTGAAATTAATACCTGAAATTAACAGGTTGACCCTTAATAACTGATTAAAATAAGGCAAGCCTATAATTACTATACCAAAAGCAACAACAAGGGCAACAAGGCATTGAATAAATATTTCCAGCATAAACTGAAACGCTATTTTTCTTTTTATGATGCCGTTTACTTTTTTAATGCCAACTTCTTTTGAACGTTTATTAGCTTGAGAAATATAAAGGTTCGTAAAATTAATGCCGGTTACAATCAGGATTATTATAGCCAGTATGATCAGGCCATTTACTATCTGGTTACTTACATGAGAGCCGTAATGCGGTTTTAAATGAAGATTTTCTAAAGGGTCTAAATATATGGCTGGCGCATCGGATCGGCTGATTGCTTCCCTGGCTACCTGACTGGTATCCGCCAATGCGGCCTTTTTATATATATTATCTATTTTTTTGGAAAGCAGATTAATATCAGCATTAGGCTTTACCAGTAAATATGTTTGATAGATCTGGGTGGCGTAGCTTTGGTCTTTCCCTGAAGTAATATCTCCCGAAAATCCGATACAGTCAAATTTGAAATTAGTATTACCGGGTACATCCTCAACTACTCCTGCAACAGTAAAAGGCATCCCCGACTTTGATATCATGTTTACCGTTTTGTTTAGAATAGAACCACTGCCGGGAAAGAGCACGTTGGATGTTTCCTTTGACAGCAAAGTGGTAGGTGTGGCGCTGTTTGGATCCAATTTGAACCCCTTAGGTTTGATGCCTAATATTTTGGCGATGGAATAATCGGCACCAACCCATTTTTTGATCAGAAACCTTCCCGATGATGTATAAAACGGAATCTGAAATAGGGCTGTATTCGTCCTTCCTGTTTCTTCAACTTCCGGGCACTGACTTTTTATTGCAGCCGCTAACAGGCCGGGCGTATAGGGAGATGGACCATTAGGCATTTCCCTTTCCACTAAATAAACACGGCCGAAGTTTTTGTTCCACTTATCATAGCTGGTTTCATTATCAACATATAGCGTAACAAATATAAATGCCGCCAAGCCTAAAGCTAAGCCGGTAATATTTAAAATGTTATACCATTTGCCTTTTAAAAAGGTTCGAAATGCGATTTTGAAGTCTAATTTATTCACAGTATTCCTTTTTTTTAAACCAATTTAATAATGACAACAGATACTGATAAGGCTATCCTGATTAGAAGAACATGCTCATTTTGGTAAAGCTCGTTTAATATCGACCTTGAGCTTTGTTAGTGTTTCACCATTTTATAATGCCTTATCCCCGCTTCTTCAAACTCGGGGCCTGTTTTTTCAAAGCCAAATTTTTCGTAAAGTGTTACAGCCTGGATCTGGGCATGCAGGTAAATATAGTTCGCGTCAGCAGGCAGATCGACCAAAACAGCCTTTACAAGTTGCTGACCTACACCATGGCCTCGAAATTTTGATAATACGGCAAAACGTTCCAGCTTGTAGCCTTTATCGGTTTTGCGCCAGCGTGATGCGCCGGCAGGTTCGCCATCAACAGTGGCTAAAAAATGGGTAGATTCGTCTTCAAACTCCCACTCCAGTTCGGGTGGGCAATTTTGTTCGCCTACAAATACTTCTCGCCTTACGGCAAATACTTTTTCAAGGTCGGCGGGACTACTTACTTTGTTTACTTCTGTTTTTGAAGGCATGTTGGTAATGCGGTTTTGATTTAAAGCCGGTTTGTTTAGTTTGATGATTTTCATCGGCAGCATCAATGGAGTGTGTACAGGTTAGGTCGTCTTCCTGTTCGGCCAGGGCAGATAATCTTACATAAAATTTATGCAACTGGTCCAGTTCCACTTCGGTCAGGTTTTCAATATCAACCATACGGTTACTCGCCCCCTGATGTGATGCTAATAGTTCATTCAATTTTAAATGAATGGCCTTCGAGTCTTTATTCTGCGTTTTTTGGATCAGGAACACCATTAAAAATGTAATTATGGTTGTACCTGTGTTAATAATAAGCTGCCAGGTATCTGAATAATTAAATACCGGCCCAGTTATCAGCCACACTACAATAGTAGTTATTGCAATTACAAATGCTGCAGAGCTACCAGTTGCGGCTGTTGCCCAATTTGCAAACTTTTCGAATAAATTGTTTTTCTTTTTGGCCATAGCTAACAAATTTACATAATAACCCAAAAAAACCGCCAATGTTTATAACAGAGGCGGTTTTTTATTCTGATTAGCTACTGCTTACAGCTTGCTGTTTACATCAATGCAGTTAAGATCGCCAAAAGCTTCGGTAAGCCTTTTTACAAAGCTTTCTTCGGCTTTACGCAACCAAACGCGTGGGTCGTAATATTTCTTGTTCGGAGAATCGTCACCATCAGGGCTGCCTATTTGTGTTTGCAAATAGCCTTCTTTTGCCTGATAATAATCTCTTATACCTTCCCAAAATGCAAATTGCATATCGGTATCAATATTCATTTTTATAGCACCGTAAGAGATCGCTTCGCGAATTTCTTCCTGGCTTGAACCAGAACCACCGTGAAACACAAAGTTGATTGGTTTCGCGTCAGTAAGGTTATGCTTTTGTTTCAAAAATTCTTGTGAGTTATGCAGAATAACCGGTTGTAATTTAACATTACCCGGTTTGTATACACCATGCACGTTACCAAATGCAGCAGCAATTGTAAAACGGTGGCTAACTTTAGAAAGTTCTTCGTAAGCGTAAGCCACTTCTTCGGGCTGGGTATATAAACGAGAGCTATCTACATCAGAGTTATCTACACCGTCTTCTTCGCCACCGGTTACACCCAGTTCAATTTCAACAGTCATGCCCATTTTGGCCATGCGCTCTAAGTATTTAGCAGATATTTCAATATTTTCTTCGATAGGCTCTTCAGAAAGATCAAGCATGTGTGATGAAAACAATGGCTTGCCTGTTTCAGCAAAGAATTTTTCGCCATGCTCTAACAAACCATCAATCCACGGCAATAACTTTTTAGCAGCGTGGTCGGTATGTAAAATTACAGCGATACCATAATGCTCGGCTAATAAATGCACGTGTTTAGCGGCAGATACACCACCTAAAATGCAGGCCTGTAATTTTGAGTTATCTAATGATTTACCCGCGTAAAATTGCGCGCCGCCATTTGATAACTGAATAATTACCGGAGAATTAACCGCTTTAGCAGTTTCCATTACAGCATTAATAGTATTTGTGCCTATTACGTTTACCGCAGGCAAAGCAAACTGATGTTTTTTAGCTGCTTCAAATAGTTCCTGCACTTGGTCACCATGCAGAACACCTTTAATATTTTTTAAATCCATGAGCGTATGTTTGGGGCTCGAAGTTATAAAAATTCCGGGTTTTACCTATATGATTGTGAAAGTTTTAGATATTAAAGCGGTTATAAAAACTAATAATTGTTAAGAAAAGCTATAAAGAATAAACCAATAGTGTCTTTTTTACACTTACCTGCCCATATATCTTTCCATAATTTCACATTTTACTCCTCAACAAAAATCGTTACCTCAACGTTAACTTCTATTAACATTTACAAACTTGTTGTGATATTTTTTGTTTCTTTGCAGTACTTGAAAGACTTAGAAATAGACATGGCGTGGTTTAAGCGAGAAATTAAAGGGATAATTACGACTACTGAGGAAAAAAAAGAAGCCCCCGACGGCATCTGGAACAAATGCCCTCAATGTAAGAAACCGTTACATTACTCTGAACAGGTTGAAAACCAATACGTTTGCCACTACTGTGGCTTCCATTTACGCATTGGTTCAAAAGAATACTTTTCTGTTTTGTTTGATGATAACCAGTTCACAGAATTGTTTACCAACCTGCATTCGGGCGATCCATTACACTTTACAGATACCAAAAAATATACCGACAGGTTAAAAGAAACACAAAATAAAACTGGTTTAACTGATGCTATACGCGCTGCTCATGGTAAAATGAACGGACAAGAGCTGGTTATTGCCTGTATGGACTTTAACTTTATAGGTGGTTCTATGGGTTCTGTAGTGGGCGAAAAAATAGCACGCTCTATTGATTACAGCATTGCTAATAAAGTTCCGTTCCTGATGATATCAAAATCAGGCGGTGCCCGTATGATGGAGGCCGCATTTTCATTAATGCAAATGGCTAAAACATCGGCTAAATTGGCGCTATTGAGCCAGGCAAAGGTTCCGTATATATCTTTATTGACTGATCCTACTACTGGTGGTGTTACCGCATCATACGCAATGCTTGGTGATATTAATATAGCCGAGCCGGGCTCACTAATTGGTTTCGCAGGCCCGCGTGTTATTAAAGAAACCATTAAAAAAGATCTGCCGAAAGGTTTCCAAACCGCCGAGTTTGTGCAGGAGCATGGGTTCCTTGATTTTATAGTTGACCGTAGGGAAATGAAAGAAAAACTGGCATCATTCCTTAAAATGCTGGCACCGGCACCTTCAAAAGAAGTAACCGAGCCACAGGCTTAATTCAAAAATAGATTTTATTTAAGTCCTTTGTTTGTAGCAAAGGACTTTTTTGTTTACACACATATTAAAACGGCGAACTTTCAACTGTGATATAAACCAAACCAGCAAATAGCAGAAGGTAAACGATAGTGCTTACAATAAAAAGTAAAGAATAATACAAAAATGGCCCGGTAATCCTATCTCTAATTTTATAAGAAAGACTATGAAATATAAATGCCATAATCAGGATAAACGGCAAATGAAATAACATTTCGAAATTCATTTTGCAATTTATAAAAACCGTTTAAATACAAAAAGGCCATTCGTTAGTTTTACGAATGGCCTTTTTTATTAAAACGCTTTAAAAGCGTAGGCTTCAGAGGATCTGCCCGCTTATATCCCCTCTGTGCCCGGCTCATGCCCTACCATACGGCCGGTTGTACGGCCCTGGTTACGGCTGGTAAAATCTGTTTTGGTTGCAGCACCCTCAGACGGAAATTCATGCTGACTGGGTGGGGTAACATCGTTTTGTTCGCTGTACGACGCATCGTTACCGTCCTGCTGCTGTTCCTGCTCATTTTGTTGACGATATCCTGTGCCTTCATTATCTGACTCGCGTTCTTCAGGAGTTTCGTTTGGATTGGTGTTCGGAGTATACTCCGGATTGCTTTCGTTGGGTTCCATAGTATTAGTTTTTAATTGTTAATTAATAAACAATCAAAAACACGGCCATGTTTTAACAAAATGGAAATTTTTTGCAAATTATGCGTTTACCATACACAGTTCTTTCAGCTTAGCCACAGTATAATCCACCTCTTCTTTTGTATTATATTTAGAGAAAGAGAACCTAACCGATGGCCTGTCCGGGCTTGCCCCTATTGCAGTTAACACATGTGAGCCAATATCTGTTCCCGAACTGCATGCGCTGCCACCAGATGCCGAAATACCTGCTATATCCAGGTTAAACAACAACATATCCGACATTTCCATTTCAGGGAACGATACATTCAGCACAGTGTACAAACTTTTAGACGGATCCGTTTCGCCATTAAAGCTTACGCCGTGAACATCCTGCTCCAGCTTTGCTTTCATATAGCTTTTTAAATCCTGAATATAGTTTTGATGCTGATCCATTTCGGTATAAGCCATTTCAAGCGCTTTTGCAAGGCCGGCTATGCCATAAACGTTTTCGGTGCCGCCGCGCATATTACGCTCTTGCGCGCCCCCGTATATCATCGGGTTAATTTTAATTTTATGGTTGATATGTAAAAAGCCTACCCCTTTTGGGCCATGTAATTTATGCGCCGCGCAAACCATAAAGTGTAATTTAAGCTTGCTTAGGTCATGTTTGTAATGGCCAACAGTTTGTACTGTATCACTATGGAACATGGCATTATAAGCTTCGCAAAGCTCACCCACTTTTTCAATATTATTAAGTGTACCTAATTCATTATTGGCATGCATTATGGATACAAAGCTACGTTCGTTATCTTTCAACAAAGTTTCAAGGTGATCGTAATCAATATTGCCTTTGCTATCAACATCAGCATAGCTTAATTTGATAGTCCCTGCTTTTTGCATGGCTTGCAATGTATGTAAAACTGCATGATGCTCCAGCTTAGTAGTTATAGCATGTGTAAGTTTATGATCTACAATACCACAACGGATCGCCATATTATCAGCCTCGGTACCACCACTGGTAAAAAAGATCTCGGCAGGCGATGTATGCAACAAACCAGCTATTGTTTTGCGTGAACGTTCTATTAACGTACGCACCTCGCGCCCATGCGAATGTATGGATGAAGGGTTACCAAACTGGTTTTCCAT
>NZ_JAQBOI010000192.1 GCF_028288105.1 Mucilaginibacter sp.
TAAAAAGCGTTGTTGCCGAAAACGAGCGCGCCCGTAAATTTGGGTTTACCCTTACCGAGTTGGAACGCGCCAAGCAATCGGCATTGGTAGGTATTCAAAATGCTTTTTACGAGAAAAACAAAACCAATTCTGCAAATTATGTAAGGGAATACCAGCTTAACTTCTTAAACGGTGAAGCCATCCCCGGTATTGATTTTGAATACAACTTTTACATAAGTAATATTAGCAAGGTAACCCTTGCTGAAATGAACAAACTTGCCGGGCAATTTATCAGCGACCAAAACCGCGTAATAATTGTTGAAGGCCCTGAAAAGGATAAAGATAAACTACCCGACGAAAAAACTATTTTAAACTGGATAGGCACTGCAGGCAATAATATTAGCGCTTATGTTGATAACGTTACCAGCAAACCTTTAATGGATAAAGAGCCGGAAGGTTCTAAAGTGGTATCTGAAACACAAGACGAAGCAATTGGTATTACAACATTAACCCTTGGCAATGGTGTAAAGGTCATACTAAAACCTACCCAATTTAAAAACGACCAGATCCTGATCAATGGTTATAGTTTTGGTGGTAGCTCGCTGGCAAATGATAATGATTACACTTCCGCCAGTTTTGGTGCCTCTATTGTGGGCAGCAGCGGTATTTCTGAGTTTAACCAGGGGCAGCTTGATAAGATGCTGGCCGGTAAAAACGTAAGTGTTAGCCCTTACATAAGTGATATTACACAGGGTATAAGAGGAAACGCCTCTCCCCGCGATTTTGAAACCGCCCTGCAATTAATATACCTGTATTTTACAAAACCGCGTAAAGATGCAGATATATGGCAAGGCACTATAAACCAAACAAAAGCCTTATTAGCTAACAGGGGCCTTGACCCGGGTAGCGTGTACCAGGATACACTTTCGGCGGTGTTAAGCAATAACAACTTCCGTGGTGGCGCTACTACTGTTGAAAGATTAACTGGCGCGACTTTAGATAAGGCCTATAATTTTTATAAAGACAGGTTTGCCGATGCAAGCGGGTTTACCTTTATTGTTGTTGGCGCATTTAACCCCGTATTGATAAAACCATTACTGGAAACTTATCTGGGTGCTTTACCATCTACCAATAAAAAGGAAACTTATAAAAACTTAAATATGCACCCGGCCCCGGGCCAAATCACTAAAACTGTTTATAAGGGTATGGATGATAAAGCCACTGTGCAAATGATATACAGCGGCGATTACGTTTTTAACGAAGCTAATAACATGCAAATGGATGCTTTGGAAGAAGTACTGAACATTAAGCTTGTTGAGCGCCTTCGTGAACAGGAAAGCGGGATCTATTCGCCGGGTATTAGGGCAAGTTATTCTAAAAACCCCGAAGGCAGGTACACCGTTACCATCGCTTTTACTTGTGCTGCCGCAAATGTTGATAAGCTGATAGCCGCGACGCTTGATGAAATAAACAAGATAAAACAAACTGGTGCACAGCCTGCCGATATCCAAAAATTTGTTGCGGAAGAAGCACGTTCAACGCAGGTACAGTTAAAGCAAAATGTTTCATGGTCGGGCTATCTTGCCGGGGCATCACAAAACGGACAAGACCCGGATGAGATATTAAGCCACGTTAAAAACCTGGACCAGGTAACTGTGCAAAGCACAAAAGAAACGGCTATTAAATATCTGAACAATAATAACCTGGCAAAAGTAATTCTGATGCCAGAGAAGAAATAGACTTCAATATTAAAAGGAATAGAAAGCCCCCAAAGAAATTGGGAGCTTTTTTTATTTTATCGGTTTCAGGTTAGGGAAAAAGGCAAGATAAGTACCCGTTGCTTCTCTGCCGGTTTCGTGTATAACAATCCCGGTAATTATATCTTTATCATCCACCTCAAAGCCTATCCCGCCTTTTACATCGTCATAAAGACTGCGCTTGCCGCCTTTATCTTCAAATGTCGCTATCTTTTTCAATTTATAAACCGACTCTGCGATCTTGAAAGGCATGCCCGCATAGATCTTGTTACTTACTTTAAACCATGGCGAAGTAACCCGTATTTGTTTAACCCGGCTTGTTTCATCGTTACCCATATCCCGCGAAAAATACATTTGGGTTATATAACCTGTTGTATCGTGGTTAGCATACCAGATAGATACACTCTTACCCATAGCCGCGTCGCCGCCATCGGGTTTGCCCAGTTTTTTATGCACCACCTCCGAACCTTCATTAATGGCAGTTTGGCCAACGCTTATGCCGGGTACTATCAATTGTGCAAGCGGCACTGGTTTATCGCCGGGCATTTCAATTGCAGTCGTATCGGCAACTTTGGCATTATCTAAAACGGTGGTATCTGCATTCTCGGCAATGGTGTCTACAGATTTTGGAGCCTTATTTTGCTGGCATGATGAAATAGCAACAGCAAGTATCGGCACAATTAAATATCTTGGAACGTTCATGGTTGTAACAATTTGTTTAATTTACAGTTGATACGTATAACCAATAATAGTATATTTTGTTAGGATAATCAATGACATCGAGGGGCCAAAAGGTAATACAACAATGGTATAAACAAAAGCAATGGAAGCAGTTCCCGTTTCAAAAAGAAATGGAAGAAGCTTATCTGTCGGGCTTTTCGGGTTTGCTGAACGCGCCTACCGGCAGTGGTAAAACTTTCGCTTTGTTCCTGTCTTTCCTGGCCGATTTTATAAATAAACACCCCGATACTTATACCACACAAAAAAATAACGGCTTGCTCATGTTATGGATAACGCCGCTGCGTGCCTTAACTAATGATATCCGCAAGGCCATGCAGGAGGTTTGTGACGATATAGGTTTGCCCTGGCGCATAATGACCCGAACCGGGGACACTTCTGCCGCCGACAAAGCATCCCTGAAAAAGAAACTCCCCGAAGTGTTGCTTACCACCCCCGAAAGCCTGCACTTGATGCTGGCCCAAAAAGAATATGATAAAATATTTAAAGGCCTGCAGGTAATGGTTTGCGATGAATGGCACGAACTATTGGGCACCAAACGTGGTGTACAGGTAGAGCTGGGGTTGAGCCGCCTCAAGGCCCTTGCTGCAGTTAGCAGTGGGCAGTTAGCAGTTAGCAATGATGAAAATTTCGCAGCTGAAAGTTCGCGGTTGGCAGATAAAACGAAAACTATGCAAACTGCAAACCGCAAATTGCAAACTGAAGAAAAGCTGCAAACTGCAAACCGCCAACTGAAAATATGGGGTATCAGTGCAACCATTGGCAACCTGGAACAGGCCGCTGAGGTTTTACTGGGGAATGATTTTCCGCCGGAGCAGATCAAAATGGTGCGCGCCAATGTAAACAAGAAATTGGTGATACAATCTGTAATACCAGATAACATCGAAAATTATTCGTGGGCGGGGCACATTGGTGTACAACTGTTGCCGCAGGTAATGGAGATAGTAGCTAAAAGTAAAACCACGCTTATATTTACCAATACCCGGTCGCAAAGCGAGATCTGGTACCATGCTATTATCGATAATTACCCCGAGTATGCCGGTATAATGGCCATGCACCATGGCTCGTTGGATAACGAGATCCGTAACTGGGTAGAGCAAGCCCTGCATGCCGAAGCTTTAAAAGTTGTGGTATGTACTTCCAGTTTAGACCTGGGTGTTGATTTTAGGCCCGTAGACACCGTTGTACAAGTAGGCAGCCCCAAAGGGGTGGCCCGCTTTATGCAACGCGCAGGCAGGAGCGGGCACAGCCCCGGAGCCATATCAAAGGCATACTTTGTACCCACCCACTCGCTGGAGCTTTTGGAAGGTGCAGCACTAAAGCAAGCCATTAAACAAGGCGTGTTTGAAAGCCGTGACCCTATGCTGCTCACCATGGATGTGCTTATACAATTTATGGTGACGCTGGCTGTATCAGATGGATTTCGTGCGGATGAATTATTCAGGGAAGTAAAAACCACTTTTGCCTTTGCCGACCTTCGCCGCGATGAGTTTAACCAGCTGCTTGATTTTATAACCAACGGCGGTAAAACCCTTGCCCAGTACGATGAATTTTTAAAAGTAGAGGTAGAGAATGGCCTGTTTAAAGTGAATAGCAGGCGGGTCGCTATGCGCCATAGGCTGAGCATTGGCACCATTACAAGCGAGCTAAGCATCCGTGTAAAATGGTTAAGCGGCGGTAGCCTGGGTACTATTGAGGAAGGTTTTATATCCAAACTTAAACCGGGTAATACTTTTTGGTTCGCGGGCCGCAGTCTGGAATTTATTAAGGTGAAGGAAATGACAGCCTATGTCAAAAAATCGACCAAGACCAAAGGTTTGATACCCAGTTGGAATGGCGGGCGGATGCCTTTGTCATCGCAGCTATCAGCCGTATTCAGGGATAAACTGGACGAGGTGGCCAATGGCATTGAAACGGATATAGAGGTAAAAGCGCTTAAACCCTTATTCGATTTGCAGGCTAAATTATCGCATTTGCCACAAAGCCATGAGTTTTTAATAGAATCCTTTAAATCGCGCGAAGGGCACCACCTGTTGTTTTATCCTTTCGAGGGCAGATTGGTGCACGAGGGGATGGCGAGTTTACTGGCCTACCGTATCTCTAAAATAAAGCCTGCCAGCTTTTCTATCGCCATGAATGATTATGGTTTTGAGTTATTGACCGACGAAGATATCCCCATTGAACAGGCATTAGAGGATGCCGACTTCTTTTCTATCAATAACCTGATAGAGGACATCCAGCACAGCCTCAACGCTAATGAAATGGCGCGGCGCAAGTTTAGAGATATAGCCCATATTGGCGGACTGGTATTTACCGGCTATCCAGGTCAGCAGGTGAAGAATAAGCATTTGCAGGCATCTACATCACTCTTGTTCGAGGTGTTTAACGAGTATGAGCCGGATAACCTTTTGGTTCGGCAAGCTTATAATGAAGCATTGGCTTTCCAGTTAGAGGAGTTTAGGTTACGGGCAGCCCTGCAGCGCATCCAAACGCAAAATATCATTCTAAAAGCCATTGAACGCCCAACACCTTTTGCTTTCCCGATACTGGTTGATAGCCTGGGCCGCGAGCGGCTGACCACCGAAACTATGGAAGAGCGCATTGCAAAAATGGCCCGTAGATATGGTGCCGATGAGGTTGCAGAACCAGCTAAACCCCGCAACAGGAAGACCGGAATCGTTAGAAAAAAGGGATTTTGACCCTTGTTCATTTTGTTTTATTGAGAGGTTTGCAAACGCCAGTTTTCGTCCTCATAGCGCCTTTTTTCGCCAGCATAGAGTCTTTCGCCAGCATGTCATTTCGAACGAGGTACGAGGAGAAATGACATGGTTGTTATGGATGGCGGTGATAGATGCTACGCTATCGCTACCCATGACAATTGTTAGTAAATGGCGTGAGAAGTGTTCACGTTCACGGCCGTGAACACCATCGTGAACGAATAAATAACTGATAATGATCGATTTAAAAATAAGCTACTGACGAAATAACGTCACCATTAAATCCAAACCTGGCACAGGCAAACATGTACTATAATACAGTCGGTCAAGCTGCACGCCCCTGCAAAGATCTGTCATCCCGTCGTCGCAGGGTCTCTTGAAAAGGACCCTGCGTTGCATTAGCGTGGCATCCTTCCGAAAACAAAAAAGGACGGCTATTGGCATCCCTCCGCAGGGTCCTCTATCGAGAGACCCTGCGGGGACGTAAAGTAAAGCTTTGAAACAAAAAAAGGACGGCTAATAGCCGTCCTTTTAAATATTTAAAAAACTTAAAGCTTAAGCAAGCTTGCGTTTTACTTCTACGTTTTCGTATGCTTCTACAATATCGCCAACTTCAATGTTGTTGTAGTTTTGGATGTTCAAACCGCACTCGTAACCGGTTGCAACTTCTTTCACATCATCTTTAAAGCGTTTTAATGAAGCCAGTTCACCTGTGTGAACTACCACACCATCGCGGATGATACGGATCTTGCTGTTACGGGTAATTTTACCGTCTAACACCATACAACCTGCAATTGTACCCACCTTGCTGATCTTGAAGGTTTCACGTATCTCAACGTTAGCCACGATCTTCTCTTCAAAGGTTGGTGCAAGCATACCTTCCATCGCCGCTTTTATCTCGTTGATAGCATCGTAGATGATAGAGTAAAGCCTGATATCGATCTGCTCTGCCTCGGCCAGTTTACGCGCACTTCCGGAAGGACGTACCTGGAAACCGATAATGATCGCATCTGATGCAGAAGCCAGCAATACGTCTGATTCTGAGATTTGACCAACTGCTTTTGATATGATGTTAACCTGTATCTGCTCGGTAGAAAGTTTCAGTAACGAATCTGATAACGCTTCGATAGAACCATCCACGTCACCCTTAACAATAATGTTAAGTTCCTTAAAGTTACCAACTGCCAAACGGCGGCCAATTTCATCAAGTGTAATGTGTTTCTGTGTACGTAAGCCTTGTTCGCGTTGTAACTGTAAACGTTTGTTTGCAATTTCACGTGCTTCGGTCTCGCTGTCTAATACGTTAAACTTATCGCCGGCTGTAGGTGCTCCCTGCATACCCAACACCTGTACCGGTGTTGATGGCCCTGCAGATTCAACCCTTTGGCCACGTTCGTTTGTTAACGCCTTAACACGCCCGCTATAGCAACCTGCTAATATCGGGTCGCCCACTTTTAAGCGGCCTGCCTGTACCAATATGGTAGTAACAATACCACGGCCTTTATCTAAGGCTGCTTCTATTACTGTACCTACGGCACGTTTGTTAGGGTTAGCTTTTAGCTCAAGCAATTCTGCTTCAAGCAATACCTTCTCTAACAACAGGTCGATATTTAAACCGGTTTTAGCCGATATTTCTTGTGTTTGGTATTTACCACCCCACTCTTCAACCAAAATGTTCATGGCAGATAATTGCTCACGTACCTTATCGGCGTTAGCACCCGGCCTGTCAATTTTGTTGAAAGCGAAGATGATTGGTGCACCTGCAGCCTGCGCGTGGTTTATGGCCTCGCGGGTTTGCGGCATCACGCTATCATCAGCGGCAATTACTATAATAACAATATCTGTTACCTGTGCACCCCTTGCACGCATGGCGGTAAACGCCTCGTGGCCCGGTGTATCCAGGAATGTAATTTTTCCTTTATCATCCGGCAAAGTAACTTCGTAAGCGCCAATGTGCTGGGTTATCCCCCCGGCCTCGCCGCCAATTACGTTTGTTTTGCGGATAAAATCCAGTAATGATGTTTTACCGTGGTCAACGTGGCCCATAATGGTCACAATTGGCGCACGTGGGATCAAGTCTTCCGGATCGTCTTGCTGATCAAGTATGAACTCTTCGTCCTGTGGTTTTACAAACTCAACCTGGTAGCCAAACTCATCAGCAACAATGCTTAGGGTTTCGGCATCCAAACGCTGGTTAATGGAAACAAACATACCCAAACTCATACAAGTCGAGATAATTTGTGTTACAGATACGTCCATCATCAAGGCTAATTCGTTTGCCGTAACAAACTCAGTAACCTTAATTACTTTAGACATTGCATCCTGCTCCATTGCCAGTTCATCGGCATTGGCTGCTACATCATCACGCTTTTGACGGCGGAATTTAGCACGCTGTGCAAATTTACCCGACTTACCTGCTCCGCTTAAACGTGCAAGTGTAGCCTTGATCTGGTCTTGTATATCTTTTTCTGTTGGCTCTTCTTTAGGGCCGCCACCTGTTGGTGCATTTCTGCCTCCTCTAAAATCGGGACGGTTACCACCACCTGCCGGAGGGCCTGCTGGTCTGTTCCTGAAATCGGGACGGTTTGGATTGATGGTGCCGCTTGGTGGTGCTTGCTGACTGGTGTTATTACCACCTTGCCCGCCGCCACCGCCGCCTTGCTGATCTTTACGCTTACGTTTGCGTTTTTGATCGGCAGCGTTACCTGCAGCATTTGATGATGACGCAACCGGGCCACCGCCACGTTTTGGCGCATTAACCGGTAAAGTTATCTTTCCAATAATTTTAGGGCCGCTTAAGCGCTCTGCACTTGCACGGATAACATCATCAGCTTCAGCTTCGGCTGGTGCCGCGGGTTCAACAGTTTCGGCTACCGGCGCTTTTGGCGCTTCAACAACAGGAGCAGGTTTCTCTGCTACCGGTTCTGGTGCTTTTGGTGCTTCTGCAACCGGCTCTGGCGCTTTTGGCGCTTCCACAACTGGCGCAGGTTTTTCTGCAACCGGCTCTGGTGCTTTTGGCGTTTCCACAACGGGCGCAGGTTTCTCTGCTACCGGTTCTGGTGCTTTTGGCGCTTCCACAACTGGTTCTGGTGCTTTCGGGGTTTCTGCTACAACCGGCTCCGGTGCTTTAGGAGTTTCTGCAACGGGTGCAGGTTTCTCTTCTACCGGTGGTTTTGCATTAAGGTTATTAAGGTCTATTTTACCAACTACCTTTACACCCGGTAATGCTTCGTTGCGCTCTTCGGTTTTGGCCTGTACAGGTTCAACCGGTTTTGGCTTCTCAGCCGGCGCCGAAGTAAAATGGCCGGTGTTTTTAATCAGTATCTCCTCGTTCTCAAAATCTCTTGAACGGCGTTGCTCAACAGGTTTTTCTGGTGCCTGTCCGGGCTCCTCTTTCCTGATCTTGCCTATACTAATTTGCTTGGCCTCCTCCTTAATAATTTTATCAACAGCAAATTCCTTCAACAATGTGGTGTACATATCGTTATCCAGCTTAGCCATTGGTTGCTTTTCAACCTTGTAGCCTTTGGAAGCTAAGAAATCGACAATGGTACCCATACCAATGTTCAGTTCTTTTACTGCTTTTATTAATTTTATGGATTTGTCTTCTGACATTTATTAAATTTTCTCTGCTAATTATCGCAAAAATACGATTTTAATTCTTGTTTCTACGTTTATTCAAATTCTGCCTGCAGAATTGATAAAACATCTTTTATTGTTTCTTCTTCCAGATCGGTACGCTTAACCAATTCGCCAACGGATAATGCCAATACAGATTTCGCTGTATCAAGGCCTATACGTTTAAATTCGTCAAGTATCCAGCTATCAATCTCATCTGAGAATTCTTCGATGTCCACATCCTCGTCATGCTCATCAGCCTCACGGTAAACATCAATTTCATACCCGGTTAATTTACCTGCCAGTTTAATGTTATGGCCACCACGACCGATAGCTAAAGATACCTGGTCTGGTTTTAAGTAAACCGCCGCTGTTTTTTTCTCATCATCTAACTTAATAGAAGTGATTTTTGCAGGCGATAATGCACGCTGTATATATAACTGAATATTATTTGTAAAGTTTATAACATCAATGTTTTCGTTCTTCAACTCGCGAACGATACCATGGATACGTGAACCTTTCATACCTACGCAGGCACCAACCGGATCGATACGGTCATCATAAGATTCTACCGCTACTTTAGCTCTTTCGCCTGGTTCACGCACAATTTTCTTAATGGTGATCAGTCCGTCGAAAATTTCGGGAACTTCCATCTCAAATAAACGCTGTAAAAACTCGGGCGCTGTACGCGATATAATAATTTTAGGGTTGCTGTTCAGCATATCAACCTTGCTGATTATCGCTCTAACGCTATCACCTTTTTTAAAGTAATCGGCCGGGATCTGCTCTGTTTTTGGTAATAAAAGCTCGTTGCCTTCATCATCCAACACCAAAGTTTCTTTTTTCCAAACCTGGTAAACCTCGCCGGTAACAATTTCGCCAACGCGATCTTTATATTTTTTGAAGATCTCGTCTTTCTCCAGTTCTAAAATTTTAGATACCAGTGTTTGGCGGGCAGCTAAAATAGCCCTGCGGCCAAAGCTCTCTAAAGTGATCTGCTCAATTTGCTCATCGCCGATCTCCAGATCAGGGTCAATTGTTTTAGCTTCAGCTAATTCAACCTCCAGGTCATCATCCTCACTAAAGCCATCCTCAACAACAACACGTGTGCGCCAAATTTCTAAGTCACCATTATCTGTGTTAACAATCACATCACAATTCTCATCGGTACCGTACTTTTTCCTGATCATGCTTCTGAAAACGTCTACCAGAACGCTCATCATGGTTGGGCGGTCAATGTTTTTGAAATCTTTAAATTCCTGAAAAGAATCAATTAAATTAATATTGCTCATCTTCTACTTGAATGATATTAAAACTTTTGTTTCTGTTATTTTATCTGTCGGGATAGTGCTTTCAACAGTTACAGCCTTTTTCCCTTTTTCTTTTATTGCTTCTTCAATTAGTATAAAGTCGTCGCCCGCCTCTTTTAACACGCCTTCGCGTTTTGTACCGTCGTCCATTTTAATAGCTAACGTACGGCCTATGTTTTTAGCGTATTGCCTTTTTAATGTTAGCGGCGTATCAATGCCGGGCGATGAAACCTCCAGGTTGTATGGGGTATCAATAACGTTCTCTTCTTCCAGATGAAAGCCTACATGCCTGCTTATGGCAACACAATCAGCAATCCCTATCCCGTTATCTCCATCAACCAGTACTATCAGCTTGCCGTTCGAATGCATTTTAACATCCACCAAAAACAAGTTTGGCATATCGGCAATTTTCTCCTCTACCAGTTCAGTTGTTCTTTTTTCAATATTCATTATCGTATGTTTTTTCCGGTATCCCGATAGATAAATGGGGCGGATGATAATTTGATTGATAAAATAAAAGAGGGGACAAATGCCCCCTCTTTTTTAATTCAGATGCAAATGTAACAAGTTTTTTTGATTTTTCAAAGCTTATTGCTTAAAAATCAAATCAATAAAATGCACTTTCCCCGGTTGGGAGCGGCCTTTTATATAATCGATAAGCATTGAGCCTTCTCCCAGGCGGTAATTGCGTACAAAGTAAGTTTGGCCTTTTACAAAGGGGGTATCGGGCGTAAAAACCACTACACTGTCTTTTAACTGATAACGGCCCGGTTGCACAGGCTGGTAATTCTTCAGATCCGTATCGGCAGGCATGCGGTAAACCGGCACCAGGTTTTGCCATACATTTTTAGTAGTATCGCGGCCAATATCCTGCATCACAGCATAATCCAAGCCTTTAAACTGTACCGACTGCCCATTGTTTACAAGTGAGATCTGCACAGCGGAAGGGTGCTTAGCCGGCTTGCAGGCAAGGGCAAGCAGGATAGGGAGTATGTAGGATAGTTTTTTCATGGTTAAATAATTGTCCTAAATGCTCAGGTGAGGACACCTGAGCAGGGGAGATAAAATTTACACCCCCCAGTGCAGGTGTCCTCACCTGCACTTGCTAAGCTATTTCTTTAATGTCGTTTCAAACAGTTTGAATATGCGTTTATATTCATCCGTCCAGCTGCTGGGTTGTACAAAGCCGTGGTCTTCTACCGGGTATGGGGCAAGCTCCCAATTCTCTTTGTGCAGCTCTATCAGTTTCTGGCTCAGCCTTACTATATCCTGGAAATTCACATTCTGATCTACCATACCATGCAGCATTAACAGGTGGCCTTTTAAGCCATCGGCAAAATAAATGGGCGAGCTTTGGCGGTAGGCTATCTCATCGTTAAATGGTTCGTTGAGGATGTTGGAGGTATAGCCGTGATTGTAATGCGCCCAGTCGGTAACCGAGCGGATGGCTGCGCCTGATGCAAAAACATCGGGCTGGGTAAACAGGGCCATCAAGGTCATAAACCCGCCGTACGAGCCGCCGTATAAGCCCACATGTTTTGGGTTAACGCCATACTTTTCTACCAATAATTTCACCCCATCTACCTGATCGGTAAGGTCGGCACCTCCCATGTGGCGGTAAATGCCGGTGCGAATGTCGCGGCCGTAACCCGAGCTTGCGGTATAGTCGATATCCAGAACGGTAAAGCCGTTATCAACCAGCATGTTGTTGAACATATATTCGCGGAAATAGCTGCTCCACCAGTAATGCACGTTTTGCAGATAGCCCGCGCCGTGCACAAATACTACGGCAGGCTTCGCCGGATCGGGATTTTTGGGCTGATAAAGGCGCGCGTAAATATCTTTACCGTTACGGTTCTTAAAGCTGATCACTTCCGGCTCTTTCCACGGGTACGATTTAAATTCTTCGGTAGTAGAATTAGTTACTTGCGTTGCTTTTGCCCCCGGCTTGTTGGCTTGCACATACAGTTCCCATGGTTTGTTTGAGTAGGAATAGCGGATAGCCAGCCACTTTTCATCAGGCGAAAGATCTATCTCGTTACCGCCTTTCATAGAGGTAATTTTTACAGGAGCACCACCTGTTACCGGGATCCGGTAAAAATGTGTGATACCCGGATGCTCAATGTTGGCGGTAAAATAAAAGGTTTTTTTATTGTTTGATAAACGCAGGGTTTGCACTTCCCATTTACCCGAGGTAAGCTGTTTCTTTTCGCCGGTTATTACATCGGCCAAATATAAATGTGAGTATCCGCTGGCTTCGCTCTGGAAATAGAAGTGCGTATTATCCGCCCAGCCCAAACTGCCATTGGCAAAGAACCCTCCGGTACCGGGGCCGCCTATCCATGCATCGTCGTGCTGGCGGTCGAGCAGGGTGAGCTTGCCTGTCGCGGCGTCCAGCTTCATCAGCCAGCGGTCTTTATTATCCTGTGCATCTATGTTTACAATGGCGTATTTACTATCCGGGCTCCAGAATGGGCCGCTGATATCAACCTTGCGGTCGGCATTTAGCTTTTTTAATACCTCTAATTCTTTGGGGTAATCTTTAAAATACGCAGGAATATCTTTTATGCCTGGCAGGTCTTTGGTGATGATACTGTAAACCGAATCGCGCCGTGTGTCAAAAATAAAACTCTCGGATGTAGATTGCGGACTACCCACCTTGGTACGGTTTGGGATATCTTCGGTATAGCCGGATGAGGTCACATAATCGGGCACGATGGCACTTTTCGCACCCTCGGCAGGCTGGATCAGGCGATAGGTTACATACCTTCCGTCGGGGCTTAACTGCACGTTGCTTAGTCGCTTATCGCCAAAGGCTATCTCTTTTAGTTTAGCAACCTTAAACTGGCTGCGCTCGGCAGAGTCCAGTTTGCGGTCCTTTTCGTTCACTTTGATAATATCGAACAGTTCTAATTGCTGTTTTTTTAGCCAGCGAGCCTGCTCATTATCTTTTGCTGGTTTCTTTTCTGTACTTGCTGTTTTAACAAAGTTGGTCAACTGAGTAAGCTCGCCTTTATTCAGCTTTAGGGCATAAAGGTTGTTATCATTGGTGAAAATAATACTGCCTTCATCCCCGCTAAAAGTTGGGTTGCTTTCGCGATTGGTGGTATTGGTTAACTGCTTGGTTTTGCCCGAAGCTACTTCCAGCAGGTAGATATCGCCGTTTTTTTCAAAGGTTTTTAGCGTGCGTTTTTTGTTCCACTTACCGTTATCGGGTACCAGATCCCGGCGCTGGGTTAAAGTAGTTTTTTGTGGTTTTATATTGTTTGGGCTGATGTAAAACAGTTCATCGCGCTCAGTTTTGTCGGGGTTCCAGTTGAAGTAGATCTTTTTGCTGTCGTCGCTCCAGCGGATATTGTCCGGTGATACGCCCATCCATTTGGGGTCGCGCATTATTTTTTCAACAGTAAGTACTTCCAATTTTTGTGCCGATGCGGCAAATCCGAAGCAAAGGAATAGTAAGGTAAAGCGTGTCTTCATAACAAATTGCTGTTAAGCGCTGCAATTTAACAGTTTAGGTAATATTACTATTTTTAACGTTTGGATTGTTACAATATGGAAATAAAAGGGAGCCAATTTACCCTGCGCACGTGGCGGGCTGCCGACGCGCCGTCCCTGCAAAAACATGCTAATAACCCCAAGGTAGTCGCTTGCCTGCTCGACAGGTTCCCAACGCCCTATACCTTAGCCGACGCGGAGTTTTTTATCAACCTGAACCTTCATCAAGACCCGGTTACCAATTTTGCTATCGAAATAAACGGCGAGGTTGCCGGTGTTATCGGGTTGGATTTCAGGGACGATGTTTACAGCAAATCGCCGCTGATTGGCTACTGGTTAAGTGAACAATACTGGGGCCGCGGCATTATCCCCGAAGCAGTTAAACTGGTAACCGATTATGGTTTTAAAAAATTGGATATCATTTGCATAATGGCTTTTGTTTTTAGCACAAATCCAAAATCAATGCGTGTGCTGGAGAAGGCGGGCTATGTTCAACAAGCGGTGTTAAAGCAGTCGGTTATTAAAAATGGGGTGGTGCTTGATGAGCATGTTTATGTGGCGTATAGGAATAACGTATAAGGCGCGAAGTATCGCGCCTCTACAAATATTAATATATCTTCCTGTAAATCTCCTTTACCATACCACCCGGGTCAAGTGACAGGTTAACCGCCGATGATACCGCGATGCCGTAAATGCCTGTTTGCATTAACAAATCTACATCTTTTAACTGTACACCACCAACTGCTATTACCGGGATATCAATCGGCTGCCTTTCTAACTGGCGGTAGCCGTCGTATCCTAACAGCGGTTTGTCGTTGGGTTTGGTGTCGGTGTGGGCGAAGGGGCCATAACTGCAATAATCTACTACGCCGGTGTTTTGTATCCGCAACAACGCTTCTACGTTTGTGGCTGATGCGCCCAACGTTTTTTCGTCGGTTATCGCTTCGCGGATAGCGGCAAAATCAGCATCAAGATCTTCGATATGTACGCCTTGTGCATCTACTTTATCCAACAAATGGTAATGATTGGTTAGGATAAGTGTTGCTCCCCAATCATCGCAGATGGATGCTATCTGGTTTATCTCTG
The DNA here is from genome assembly GCF_028288105.1 of Mucilaginibacter sp. Classification (GTDB taxonomy): domain Bacteria; phylum Bacteroidota; class Bacteroidia; order Sphingobacteriales; family Sphingobacteriaceae; genus Mucilaginibacter. The sequence continues at coordinate 14,704 of NZ_JAQBOI010000192.1, forward strand.
TTATCAGTTCTTCATCGCCTTTGGTCATGCAGCGATACTGGATCCAGTTGGCGCCGGCTTCGCAGGCTGTTTGGGCCTGCTCAATATGGGTGCGATTGGGGAGGTCTTGTGTGAGATAGTGGAATTTGGATACGTATTTCTTCATAGATATTAATTTTAACCACAGAGGGCACAGCGTGAAAACACAAGGTCACAAAGGGCGAGTCATGGTGGCTTGTAGAAACATCAGGGGTTATGCATATGTACAAGTCTTCGACAAGCTCAGACTGACAATTATCTAAAAACCGTCGGCTAAAGCCGACGGCAATGATTTATTAATTCTAATTACAAGCATAGCGAAGTTGACTCACCCCGACATCGCTACGCTTGTCGACCCTCTCTTCGCTGCGCGGAAAGAGGGTTAAGGTTAAGCCGCTTTAGCCTAATCTCAAACCTCCAACCACCAATCTCTTACTTCAGCACCTCGCCTATTGCTGTACCTATGTTCCCGTTTGGCGCTTGTATGTGCAATAATTGGGCTACTGTTGGGGCAATATCTGTCATGTGGGTTTCGCGGGTTAGGCTGCCATGTTTAATGCCCCAACCCATAAATACCAATGGGATATGCGCATCGTAAGGGTTCCAGGTGCCGTGGGTAGTGCCTGTTTGGCCGCCGCTAAACCATCCCGGTTTCAGTACGATCTGGACAGTACCGCTACGTTCGGCGTTATAGCCGTTTTGAATACGCGTGCGAAGTTCGTCTGGTATAGTAGCAGTTTGTACATGCTGCATATCAACCGCGTAAGCAATTTGGGGTTCCTGTTGTAAAAACTGGATGCAATCCAATTTTAAAGCATCTGCATTCAGGTTCTCCTTTTTAATAACTGCATTATTAAAGTTTACCTGGTAGTTCTCCAGGTTTAATACTACGCCTTTTACTTTATATTTATCTTCCAGCAATTTATTCAGGCGCATTTGCACATCGCCGCTTTTCCAAACACCTGCCGGGATATTATGATCTATCAAAAAATTAGGATTGTGCGCGGCACCATGGTCAGCACTCAAAAAAACACTATAGTTGCCTTTACCAAGCTTACCATCTAAATAAGTAAAGAAAGCTGCCAGGTCTTTATCCAAACGCAGGTAGGTATCTTCAACTTCAACCGAGTTTGGACCAAACTGGTGCCCAACATAATCTGTTGAAGAAAGGCTCACTGCCAGGAAGTCGGTCACTGAACCGGCACCCAGTTTTTCATTTTCTACTGCAGCTTTTGCCAGGTCAAGCGTCATGCTGTTGCCGTATGGTGTAGAACGGATCATACCCGCTTTACCTTTATATAGTTCAGATGTTTTTATAGGGAATGTTGGTGCATCAGCCCCGCTGAATTTACCTTCATACTTAGGGCTGTTATCCGGCGCGCTTTGTACGTAGGTATTTATCGGGTAAAGTGTGTTCCAATCTTGTTTCAGATATTTTTCGGCTGGTTTACCGTCATTAAAAGTTTTAACCCATACAGGCAGGTTGGTCATGTAATAGCTGCTGCTTATCCATGCGCCATTGGCATCATCAAACCAATAAGCTGCATTGGCTGTATGGCCCGCGGGTAAAATACCCCCGCGATCTTTTAATGCTATGCCGATTACTTTCGAGCGGAAATTTGTTGCTAACCTTAGTTCATCAGTTACTGTACTCACCAGCAAATTACGTGGCGACATTTTGCCCGCCTTTGAATCGCTGCCTACAGCTGTAACCGTGCTATCATCAGTACAATACATGGTTTTACCGGTTGCCTGTATAGTAAAATCATTCCCGGCAATGCCGTGTATAGCCGGTACCGAACCCGTATAAATAGTAGAGTGCCCTATGGCTGTAACCGTTGGGATATAAGGTATCAGTGTGTTTTCGCAGGTAAAGCCCTCGTTAAGCATTCGTTTAAAACCACCACTTTGGTAACGGTCGTAATAGCGATACAGGTAATCCCAGCGCATTTGGTCAACCACTAAACCTACAACCAGTTTAGGGCGTGGTAAGGTGGTTGTGCCGGCGGTTGCTGTCTTTTGGGCTTGCGCCGATAAGCTAAATACAGCGGTTGCAATGATCAACGTAAGCAGTACTTTTATCTTCATAGGATTAGATGTTAAAAGGCAAATATCACAATTGCAATATATAAACAATGTGATATTTGTGTTACTTTTAATTATTAAGCAAGGTAAAACTAATCCATAAAAGTAAGCAAAGCATGCTGGCTGGCCGTGTGCAGATCCCTCCAAACCCGGTTGATCTCGGCATCTGTCGATGCCGCCATTAAACCACAATATGGGTACAATTCATCCACACATTCGCGTGCTATTTTGGCTAATACCCTGCTGGTGCGGCTAACCGCATTTAATAATTCTTCTTTCCCGGGTTCATTCCATGAGGCTTCAACCGCTTCAAAAAAACTTGCACGGGCCTGGTTTAATAATGCCGTTGCCGATTGCAGTGCTTC
>NZ_JAQBOI010000212.1 GCF_028288105.1 Mucilaginibacter sp.
GTTTTAAAGTATCCAAAGATACCACTGTTTTCTCATTTTCGCGGGCAACATCAATACTGTTTGTTTTTAACAGCTCGGCATTTTTAAGCAAAATGGTATTTGTGGTATCCGAGATCTTTTTCTGCATTTCCACATTGGCCTTTTGCCTATTTAACGCTACAGCAATTGTCAGCTGGTTTTTCCATACCGGGATGGTGGTCGATACTATCGACTGGGCCTTCTCAGCAATGGTGGTATTGTTATTTTGCACCACACGGATCTGCGCCAAAGATTGCAACATAATGAAACGCACCACCTTTAAATCGGCCAGGCGTTTATCCAATCGGTTCACATAATCGCGCAGGTCGGCAATTTCATAGTCCTGGTACGCAGACGGGTTGCCATCCATCACTGCTAATTGCTCGTTAAGTTCTTTATACTTTAACTGGCCGGCTATGATCAGCTCTTCCATTTGATGGATGTAGTCTACATTGCTATCAAACATGGTTTGTAGCGATGCATTATCTTTAATAGAATTTACGCGGCCCGCTTTTATTTTATTGGTAATCTTATCAACATTGTTTACTACCAGGTCATATTTGGCAAACATTTTTTTGGTATCCATAACCAGGGTACGCAAGATTGGGATGCGCGATAAAACCCTTACAAAAGCATTTTGCTCCAGTTCGTCAACATCAATATAATTCAACTCATGTAGCAGATCGGTAATTAAGGTACCTACCTCGCCCGAGTCGAACGTCCTTACCGAGGTAAGGAAGGTATTGCTGTAACGCTCCATCGAGGCTTGTACATCCGTACCATAGTTCAAAATAGAGTTTACATCGGCAGGGTTTAAGTCCTTGCCTTTTTCGCTGTATTTTTTTACTTCATCGGGTGTAATGTTTGTTAAGTCAACATTCCCTTCTTTATCAAGTTTAACCGGGGTGTTACTACCTGCTGCCGGTGTGGCATTGGTTGGTTCGGCTCCCTCATTGGTTAGGTTGGTTTCCATGTGTTTTGTTTTTTTAATATGTGTTTAGCACATTTCATGTAGAGACGCGATACTTCGTGTCTGCTTTAGGACGGTGAAAAACCTTTTATTAATTATATTTATTAAGACGCGAAGTATCGCGTCTCTACGTTTATAAATAATTACGCATCACAGTGTTCACCGTTTCTTCCAGTTTCCTGTCTTTGGTAGGCTCGCCAATAGCGTTGAATTTCCATTCATCGTTTTTAACATAAAATACACCCATCACCATTGAAACGTGACCTTTAAAATCTGAACCGTTAGCGATATCATAAGTAGCAAAAATTTCGTTCACACGTTTTGGTGTACCCTCATAAATGCGGATTGATGCAAACGGGATGGTACCAAAATCTTGCCCCCTGAAGCTGTTCAACACAAAAGCAACGTGTTTAACTGCAGGGTTAAGGCTACCAAGGTCAAGCGTAATTACCTCGTTATCTAAACCGTCGTCGCCGCCCATATCACCGGTAAGGTCATCACCGCTGTGCCTTACAGCCTGGTCTTTTGATTTTAGGTTGCCAAAGTAAACCACGTCCATCAGTTTTTTATTCTCGTCGAACAAAGCGCAGCTGGCATCAAGGTCAACTGCTTCTTTAGTTCCGCCAAAGCCAAATAAACCTTTCTTTTCTATAGCGCCCCAGTTTATACCTACGCAAACGTTTTGCAATTTGCTGCCGTTGCTTTTTTCAAGGCTTATACGCTGCCCTTTTTGAAGATTAATTGCCATTATATTTTAGGTTTAGTTGTATTTATTTAAATAATCTTGCAGGCCGCCTTTCATACCGGCACCTACTGCTTCAAATTTCCATTTGTTATCACGTTTGTAAATACGGCCAAATTCAACAGCAGTCTCGATAGAGAAATCCTCTTCCAGTTCGTATTTTAAAACATCGGTATTGGTAGCCGCATCAAAAACCCTTACAAAAGAGTTTCTTACCTGGCCAAAATTCTGGCGGCGGCTTTCTGCTTCGTGGATGGTTACCACAACGCAAATTTCGGTAGCGCGGGGGTCAATTACAGTAAGGTCGATCTTTATTTGCTCATCGTCGCCATCGCCGGCACCGGTAAGGTTATCACCAGTGTGCTCAACAGCGCCATCGGGTGTTTTAAGGTTGTTATAAAACACAAAATGCTCGTCGCTCAGGATCTTTTTGTTATCGCCCAATATAAAAACTGATGCATCCAGGTCAAAAGCTGTACCTGTTGATGATGTATTGGTATCCCAGCCTAAGCCTATAGTAAATTTAGGGGCATCAATAGCCTCTCGTTGCCCTTTTTGAAGGTTAATTGCCATATTGAATTAGTTTATAATTATCTAAAAATAAAAGTTTTTTTATAAAGTTAAGGTTTTGCTCATAAGCTTCAATAGTGTGATATCCGTTGCCCAAAGCCATGTTATACAACTGGGTTATAAACGCTACAGATTGGTTTTCAATGAATACGCAAAAGCCATCAAAACTATAGTTTAATATGTATTTTACAATACGTGTATTAATACAAAAATTGCCGCTTTTTATTATCCCATCCAAATCAAATATCGATTTTACATGATGATAATTCAGGTAGTTCTCTACATTAGGATGAATGTCTGTATTGATCAGTTCGGCAAAGTACAGCATGTGTATATCGTTGCTTAGTCCGTAAGCTTTAACCATTTTCATGATCATGCGTTCGTGGCTGCCGGTAATGCGGATATCATCTAAAAACAGCAGCGTTTTATCCATCAGGAAATCTTTATCGATATGGAACTGGTCGTTACCTATCAGGTTCATTCTTTGCTCGGCGTTCAGCTCGCCATAGTCTTCCTTATAGGTAATGGTACGGTGTACTTTGGTTTCCTGCACTACAGGTAAACCTTGTTCGGCCAACCAATGGTTAAGGCGATAAACAAACCAATCTTTCATGGCGAAAGTAGCTGTTGGGATAAACGAGTACGGGCTGGAGATAACCACTATTTGTTTAGTAACCCGGTTATCTGACAGGTATTCGGTTATAAAACCATCGGCCAGTGCGGTACCAAAATCTTTAGATACCGCGCCATCGCCAAACTTAAAGCGGCTGTAATCATCCGCATCAAAGCCAAAGCTGGTATCATGATGTATATGGTGTAAAGAATATGTGGTAGATATCATTAGCTTATAAGGCTTAAAATAGTGTTCTGGTTCGAGTTTATAAGCAGGGAACTGATGCCGGTTTCGCTGGCAGGTTTTATATCATTTTTAGGGTTATCGCCAATATGGATAATACTATTTAACGGAATATTTTTACCCGCATTACATATATCTATATTATTCAACATCACTTTAAAAAATTCATGGTTTGGTTTTGACAGGCCTGCCTCGTCAGAGTATAGCTGAAAATCGAAATAGTTATCCAGTCCGTAAAGCGCTAATACCTTTCGCAATGTTTTCCCGGTGATGTATCCTGTATTGCTCAACAAACTAAAAGTTGCTCCGCTTTTTTGTTTTAGATGTTCTAACACCTCAATTGTTACATCAGCGTACATCATCGGCGGATATTTGAACAGCAGCTCCTCCATTTGCAGGTGCAGGGCATTATAATCTATATCGTCGATATTCAAACGGTCGCCGTTAATAAGGCTGATCACCATCAGGTACATTTCGTCGGCATCAATGTTCTTCCCTGTTTTTTCGTTAACAGCATTGCACATCAGATCTACCTGCCTGAATATCTTACTGATATCATCAACCGATTTACCTGTATTATTAAAGTTTTGATGGAAAAAGTGGGCGCGCTGTATTTTAAACTCCGGGTCAGATTTGATGAGCGTTAACCACAGATCAAACGAATAGTGCTGGTAATAAGACATTAGTAGATGTATCGGTTTAAGATCCGGCCCATAAATTGACGAGCCAAACTTTATCTAATATATACCTTTTATGCAACTAATTTATAAAACCACAATAAAGTTTATGTTAAGAAATAACTTATTGAATAGTTAACGCGGTACGATAAGCGATTATTGAACGAATAATGGTTTGCACTATTTGCTGCTGCCCTTCTTCCGAATTTAGAAACGTTTCTTCATCGGGGTTATTGATAAAACCCGTTTCTATTAATACAGCCGGCATGGCGCTGTTGGCCAGCACGTATAAGCCTTGTTCGCGTACCCCAAGCGAGGAGCGGCCATCTGTTTCGGTAAACTCCTGGTTTAGCAGCTCGCCAAACTTGATGCTTTGCTTGCGGTATTTTTTGGTAAACGCATCCAGGATAATGGCGTTTGCAGGGTCTGTTGCATCTAAGGCCTGGTATTTCTCCTGGTAATCTTTTTCTATGAGGATGGACGCGTTTTCGCGCATGGCTTCCAGCTGCTCTTTTACCCGGTGTAACCCATAAACCAACAGCATTACACCGTTTTGCTTATGCTCACGATAGGCATTCCCCTCGGCAGATGAATTACAGTGTATAGATATGAAAAGGTTACCCTGCGCTTTATTAGCAATGGCAGATCGCCTGTTTAGTTCAATAAAGGTATCATCGGTACGGGTCATAACAGTTGCCAGATCTGGTAATTGCGCCTGGATAGCAGCCTGCAATTTTTGGGCTATGGCAAGCGTAACATTTTTTTCGTGTGAAAAAGCGCCGTGTGCACCGCCATCTTTACCACCATGCCCGGCATCAATAATAACCGTCTTGATTTTAAAGCCCGTGCTTTTTATAGTATCTGCAGCAGGCGTGAACGAGCACAGCAGTATGTAGAAAGATAAAGCGCTGAAAGTAAATATCAGTCTTAAATATTTTTGATCCATTTATATTATTAGGGAACGCGAATTTAACTATCAGTGTATTAGTCTGCAAAAATAATTATACCTATTATTTGTTGGACTATAGTAACTCATTATAGATTAACACTAAAACAAAGCAATGTAGTTGCAATAAGTTAATTAGTTTTTGCCGTGCCCTTTTTACTGCATTTAGGGCAAAGGCCTGATGCATATATTGTAAAAGCCTGTGGTTCAAACCCGGCCGGCAGGGTCAGCTTTGGTATATTCAGTTCATTTAAGCAGTAAACATTTTTACATGCTGTACAGTTAAAATGCAGGTGTTCGTCGTGGTGGTGGTTTTCCTGGCAGTCTGAATGGCAAACCGCGTAATTAGCCGTGCCATTAAGGTCGAAAACTTTATGGATGATGCCTTTTTCCTCAAAAACATTTAAGATGCGATAGAGGGTAACCCTGTCAATATCGTTCATCACACTCTCCAGATCAGGTTGTGAGGTGGCCGTATTTTTTGAATACATCATGGACAGTACCCTTAACCGCGGGGCAGTTTTTTTAAGATTATGCTTCTGCAGCATATCTTCAAACTGGTAGTTATTTTTTACTTGTGCCATTATACTATAGTCAAACCAAACAAATAATTAATTAAGCGGCCTTTTGTTCGTCATGGTCGTGTGCATGCTTCAGGTGAAAAAAGCTATCACCCGCTTTGCATGTACCCGCATATTTATAATTCACAAAATGCGCTGTCGCTATCATAAATCCACCTATGGGTACAACAATTGCCTCTACCCAGCCTGTTATAAACAAGTGGCCAATAATGATAGTTATAAAGCCGCCAATTAATAAAGCCAAAGGCAAAATGCGGTGATGCTCTTTAAAATAAGAATTACCGATAGATGAGATCCCCACCACAAGGGCTATGATGATCATAATCCACTCTACCCAGGGGTTAGCCAAAAAACCAAGCCCTATTAGGGGTAAACTGGTAAAAAACACAGGCACCGCCGCGCAATGTATAGCGCATAATGTTGACGCTGTCATTCCTACGTTATCCAGTTTTATAGCTTTTAATCGTGAGATCATGGTGCAAAGATAATACAAATGCAACATTATTGTATTTAGAAATGTTTGCGGTTTGTAAAGAGAACGGCCCGCAAGGTTATTTAATTACACTTTGATCATTTTATAAGCCTCTTCGGCATTTACCCTTTCAATTACTTCAAACTTTTTACCGGCCTGCTCATTATAGTTTTTAAAAAAACTTTCCAACTGGTTTACAATACCATTGGGCAGTTGTACCAGCGAACTTACCTCTTTAAACAATTGCGATACCGTGGGCACAACAAAATAGCGGTCGTTACGCATAGTACTGCCATCGCGTTCGGTTTGGTTTACTTTAATGGCTCCAATTACGCGGCAATCCATACAACAACCCGGGAAGGTGGCAATTTCAGATATTACAATAACATCCAGCGGATCGCCATCACCGCCTTTGGTACCCGGTATAAACCCAAAATCAAACGGAAACACCAAACCCACCGGTAATACTTTTTTCAGCTTAAAGCATTTTAACTCTGGCTCATAATCGTACTTATGGCCACTCCCCTTTGGGGTTTCTATAATTACAGTAATAGGTTCCATTTAATTGGGTTGAATTTTGTTTACTAACAATAGTTTTGAGTGTAGTGTTTGAGGTGATATAAAGTCTGAACCGAGATTTACAGTATTATACGATTGACAGGATTTCTTTTTCCCCATGTCGGCAAAACAGCTTCGGGCGAAAACGGGCAGAACAATGGTGGCCTTGAGCGTGGCAGGGCATAGGAAATTTTGCAGAAGCGGGGGCCAAGAGGGAACGCAGTAGGGCAAAAGATTCCAGCCCGTGGTTCTGCCCGGTTTGCGGGGCAAAGGCCCGGTGCGGCAGAGAAGCCTTTTTGCCGACTTGATTTTTTGCTTCTTTTTCATCAAGGAAAAAGAAGAAGCCGTTCCGCGGCGAATGAGCGGGCCGATGTTTAGCGCACACCTATCATGAGAAATGCCGAAATAAATTCGGCATGACGGTATGGGTGGTTGCCTATCGGTAGATCGCTTCGCACCTCGCACGGAAGATGATTACAATAAAAAAACTCATAAATCCATTTAATCATGGTTCATACAATTATTGTATTTTTAACCGCCAAGTAAACAAATTATGAAATACATTTTGCTGTTGTTGCTGCTGCCTGTTTTTGCGTTTGCACAAAAAAGGCCATCAAATCAAAGTCTGTTTGATACTATCCCTTTCATCCCTAATCATACTATTGAGCGCCTGGAGGTTTTCAAAAAGCAACCGGTAATAAAAGGCGGCATTATCTTTTTGGGCAACAGCATTACCGAAATGGGTAACTGGACTAAACTACTGAACGATACCACCGTAGTAAACCGCGGCATTGGCGGCGATATTACCTACGGCGTGCTTAAACGACTTGACGACATAATTAACCGCCAGCCAAAAAAGCTTTTTATTTTGCTGGGGATAAATGATATTGGCAAGGATATCCCCGATTCTGTTATCACTTATAACTATTTCAAGATCATAAAACAGGTAAAGGAAAAAAGCCCCGCTACCACAATTTATGTGCAAAGCATTTTGCCGCTAAACCCTACTATAAAAAACTTTCCGCAGCATTATGATAAGGGCGAGCATATCCCCCGGGTAAATGCCATGCTTAAAGAAAATGCCATAAGTATGGGTTATACCTACATTAATTTGCAGCCCCTGTTTGTTGATGCGCAAAACCGCTTGGATGCAAAATACACCTACGAAGGCCTGCATCTAAAACCCGAAGCTTATACAGTTTGGGTAGCTTATCTTAAAAAAATGAAATATCTGTAACATGAAAATATTACGCGGTTTACTCCTTGTTTCGTCCTTAGCTTTTTGCCTTACGCCATCCTTCGCGCAGCAAAAAACTATTGCCGCCAAAGTAGAGGCATTGCTCAGCAAAATGACACTGGATGAAAAGATTGGTCAGCTTAACCAATACAATGGCGATTGGGCGGCAACCGGACCAGTCACCAAAGATGTGGGCAATAAGCTTGATGCGATAAAACAGGGTAAAGTAGGTTCGGTACTTAATATCATGGGCACAAATCATACCCGCACTTTCCAGGAAGCCGCTATGCAATCACGGTTAAAGATCCCGCTGCTTTTTGGGCAGGATGTAATACATGGTTATAGCATTACCTTCCCTATTCCGCTGGCCGAGGCTGCAAGCTGGGATTTGGAAGCCATGGAACGTTCGGCACGTGTAGCCGCTACCGAATCCGCTGCCGCGGGTATTCACTGGACATTTGCCCCAATGGTTGATATTGCCCGCGACCCACGCTGGGGCCGTGTAATGGAAGGCGCCGGTGAGGATACTTATTTGGGATCGCTAATAGCAAAAGCGCGTGTTAAAGGTTTCCAGGGGAAAGGCCTGGGTAATATTGATGCGGTAATGGCTTGCGTAAAACATTTCGCGGCATATGGCGCTGCTGTTGGCGGCCGCGATTATAACAGCGTGGATATGAGCAAACGCGCCCTATGGGAAACTTACCTCCCTCCTTTTAAAGCTGCTTTAGATGCAGGCGCAGCAACCTTCATGAACTCGTTTAACGATTTAAACGGCACACCGGCAACCGGTAGCAGCTATCTTCAGCGCGATATATTAAAAGGTAAATGGGGCTTTAAGGGTTTTGTTGTGAGCGATTGGAACTCCATCGGCGAAATGATCCCGCATGGTTTTGTGAAAGATAATTACGAAGCTGCCGAAGTTGCCATAAAAGCCGGTAACGATATGGATATGGAAAGCCGTGCCTACATTGGCAACCTGGCTAAATTGGTTAAGGATGGCAAGGTAAATATTAGCCTGGTTAACGATGCGGTAAGACGTGTCCTTACTAAAAAGTTTGAAATGGGATTATTTGATGATCCCTATAAATTTATTAATCCGGCGCGCGAAAAGGCGACCATGAACCAGCCAGAAAACATAGAAGCCGCGAGAGATATGGGCCGCAAAAGTATTGTGTTGTTAAAAAACGAAAAACAAATACTTCCGCTTAGCAAAGATTTTAAAACCATTGCGCTGATAGGGCCACTGGGTAAGGCTAAGTGGGATCTGAAAGGTGCATGGTCAACCGATGTAGACCCCAATGAAAATGTAGTATCTATCTACGAGGGTATCCAAAAGCAGGCACCAAATGCCAAATTGCTTTACGCCGAAGGTTGCAAGGTAACCGATAGCGTAAGCGTTGATTTTACAGAAGCCGTAGAAACCGCAAAAAAAGCCGATGTTGTGGTTATGGCTGTTGGCGAAAACATATTCATGACCGGCGAGGCACGCAGCAAGGCCAATATCCATATCCCCGGTGTACAGGAAGATCTGATAAAAGCCATTGTGGCAACTGGCAAACCTGTAGTGGTGCTGTTAATGGCGGGCAGGCCAATGGTATTTAACTGGACAGCCGCCCACGCCCCTGCCATTGTTTATGCCTGGTGGCTGGGCAGCCAAATGGGTAACTCGGTAGCCGATGTGCTGTTTGGTAACTATAATCCCGCAGGCAAACTACCCATGACCTTTCCGCGCAGCGAGGGACAAATTCCTATTTATTATAACTATCTCAACACCGGCAGGCCTTCGCAAGGTGATAACGACACTTTTTACCGCTCGTCTTATATCGACCTGCCAAACACGCCGCAATACGCTTTTGGCTATGGTCTAAGCTATACTACATTCGGGTACAGCAATATCAGCATCAGTAAAACAACCATCAAAAAAACCGAAACGCTTACGGTGTCCTTCGATTTGCAAAACACGGGCAAAGTAGCGGGCGAAGAAATTGCACAGCTGTACATTCGCGATATGGTGGCACAACCTTTAAGGCCCATTAAGGAGCTAAAGGACTTTAAGAAAGTAATGCTTGCCCCGGGCGAAACCAAACGGATCACTTTTATCATCGACAAAGAAAAGCTGGCTTTTTATAATGATAGCCTGGAACGTATTACACAACCGGGCGAGTTTAAAGTAATGATAGGCGCGGCATCAAACAATATTAAACTGGAGAAAAGCTTTCAGCTAACAAACTAATACCTATTACACCATGACAAGAACTAAAGTTGCCATCTTGGGCGCAGGATTTATATCAGACATTCACATAGAATCGTACCATCGCTTTATCCCCGAGGCCGAGATCGTAGCGGTTTACGCCCGTAACCTGGATAAAGCCAAAGCCTTTGCCGAAAAGCACCACATCCCCGCATATTTTGATGATATAGACCAGCTATTAGCCCAAACTGATTGCGAGGTGATAGACATTTGCATACCTAACTATCTGCATGCAGGGGCAACTATCAAAGCGGCCAACGCAAGCAAGCACGTCATTATTGAAAAACCACTGGCTGTTACTTTAGAAGAAGCCGACGATATGATCGCCGCTTGCAAGGCCAATAACGTAAAGCTGATGTATGCCGAAGAACTTTGCTTCGCGCCAAAGTATGAGCGTGCAAGGCAGGTGGTAAAAGAAGGCGCTGTTGGCGAAGTGTACATGCTTAAACAAGCCGAAAAGCACTCGGGCCCGCATACCGACTGGTTCTATGATATTAACCTGGCCGGTGGCGGCGTACTCATGGATATGGGCTGCCATGCTATGGGCTGGTTCCGTTGGATGCTGGGCAACGCAAAGGTGAAAAGTGTGTACGCTACTATGGATACCGTTTTACACGGCGGCCGCACTAAGGGGGAAGATAATGCTGTGGTGATTGTTGAGTTTGAAAATGGTGTTACCTGCGTTGCTGAGGATAGCTGGGCCAAACACGGTGGTATGGATGACCGCTGCGAGATCTATGGCAAAGGCGGCGTTATTTATGCCGATCTGTTTATGGGTAGCTCGGCTCTAACTTACAGTCGCGAAGGATATGGCTATGCCATGGAAAAGGCCGACACCTCTGCAGGATGGAGTTTCACCATTTTTGAGGAAGTATTTAACCAGGGCTACCCGCACGAATTAAAACACTTTATTGAATGCGTGCGCGAAGATAAAACCCCGCTGGTAACCGGCGAAGATGGCCGCGCTGTGCTGGAAATGCTGTACGCAGCCTACGCATCGGCAGGGCAGGGTAAAAAGATAAGCCTGCCATTCCACCCAAAAGTAGACCGCCCCATTGACCTGTGGCTTAACGCAAAACAAGACTAAAATCATGAAAATAGCAATATACGATACGTACGACGCTATGTCGAAAGCGGCAGCCGAACTGGTTGCACAACAACTGGCAGAAAAGCCAGCCTCTGTATTATGTGTCCCCTCGGGCGATTCACCTACCGGCACATTAAATTATCTGGTAGAATGGGCGAACGAAGGCAAAATAGACCTGAGCCAATGCCACTTTGTTGGTTTGGATGAATGGGTAGGCATGGACGAGAACGACGTAGGCAGCTGTAAATACTATCTGAAGCATAACTTTTTTGATAAACTGAACACCAAATTAGCCAACGTTACCCTGTTTGATGCCAAAGCTGCCGATCTTGACGCCGAATGCGAGCGGATCAACAACTTTATCAGCAGCAAAGGAGGGCTGGATATTATGATGGTAGGCATTGGTATGAATGGCCACCTTGGGCTTAACGAACCCGGCACCGATTTTAACTTATATGCCCACCACTCTGCCCTGGATCCGGTTACCGTACAAGTTGGCCAAAAATACTTTCAGCAGGAAACTAAACTAACCGAGGGCATTACCCTTGGCTTAAGGCATCTGTCAGAAGCTGGCAAAGCTGTATTGATAGCATCCGGTGCAAAAAAGGCAGCTATTATTCACGAAAGCTTGCAGGGAACGGTAACTACAGATATACCTGCGTCTATCCTGCAAAAACTGGCTAACGCTGTAATATTGCTTGATAAAGATGCTGCATCCCAACTGGAACATGCTTCCTGATCATGAAAGAAAAGCTAAAACAGATACAAGAGCATTTGCAAAACGCCCCGGCATTACTGGCCAATAAAAAAGTGGCCGCCGGTTTTGATGGCTTTGTAGATTCTATTGTAAAGGTGGTTAACTACAAATCTGACGATGCCGGTACGGTTTTCTTCCGCACCATTAGCGAATTTGGTGGCTATATCAGCGGCAAAAGCGGTTCTGGTTTTAGTTTAGAGAGCGAAGAACTGGTGCAGAAACTTGGTGGCAATATGCCAATTATGGCTAACGCGCTCGCGAGTATGGGTGTTGGTGTAGATTGCGTGGGCGCATTTGGTGTCCCTACGGTTGTGCCCGCCTTCGCGGGGATGCATGCCAATTGCAATCTGTACAGCTTTACCAACCCAGGGTTTACCACAGCTATGGAATTTGCCGATGGCAAAATTATGCTGGCTCAAATGACCGATCTGAACCGTTCTGATTGGAACACCATTAAACAAACCATCGGCCTTGAAAAGCTAAAGGAAATATTTACCGGTGCCAATCTTATTTGCCTGGTAAACTGGAGCGAGCTGGACCATTCCAATAATATCTGGCAGGGGCTGCTGGATGATGTGTTAGCTGATAATGCTATTCACCAGCCTAAACAATTTTTCTTTGATCTTTCCGACTGTTCTAAACGCCGTGCCGAGGCCATTAGTTCGGCCATAAAGCTTATTGAACAGTTCGGAACTTACGGTAAAGCAACGCTTAGTCTGAATAGAAACGAGGCTAATATTCTGTATAACACCTTCTTTAACGGCGCTCCTCCTGCCGACCTGCAGGCAACAGGTAACAAACTTTTTACGCGACTGAATATCGATACGCTTATCATCCATAATTCGAAAATTTCGGTAGCGTGGGATAGTGATGGCGTGTATGTAAACGAACCCATTTTTATTGCCGAACCAAAGATCTCGACCGGTGCCGGCGACAATTTCAACGCCGGTTATTGCATGGGTAAACTGCTGGGGCTGGATGTTGAAGCTTCGTTGGTCATGGCTAATGCTACATCTAACATCTATATAAATACGGGAGAAAGCCCTGGAATTGAGGCTTTAAGCAGCCATTTTAGTTAATAGCTTGGAGTGAACCAAACAAGAATAAAGTTCATTGCCGTTGACTTCAGTCAACGGATAACAAAGAAGCATAAACAGGCTTTAGCCAAACTTAAGGAATGCTGCTAAAGCCGTATTTCTAATTGTCCTTATCTGCCCCATAAATGGGACGGCAATGATGTTTGCTGTTAAACTTTGTATATGGCACCATAGGCGATTTCAAAAGCCGTTTTT
This sequence comes from Mucilaginibacter sp., assembly GCF_028288105.1. Lineage (GTDB taxonomy): Bacteria > Bacteroidota > Bacteroidia > Sphingobacteriales > Sphingobacteriaceae > Mucilaginibacter. The sequence goes on from NZ_JAQBOI010000212.1 coordinate 13,015, forward strand.
AGAGGCAGGCGCTTACTTTTCCAAAAAAATAATTGCATCTTTATAATACCAACAATTATAAACTTCATGTCAGTAAATTCTCCAGATACCAATTCGGGCAGTACTGCCGCGAACACATTTGATGCTATTGTTATTGGTTCGGGCATTAGCGGTGGCTGGGCTGCCAAAGAGCTTTGCGAACAGGGAATGAAAACCCTTGTTTTAGAGCGTGGCCGCGATGTAAAACACTTAAAAGATTACCCAACAGCTACCACCCCCCCGTGGGATTTTAAATACCGCGGGCGCATGAGCGCGGAGTTTTATAAAGAGAACCCGCTCATTACAAAAGCCGCTGGTTTTGGCGATGATTGCGATCACTTCTTTATTAAAGATGCCGACCATCCATACGTACAAGAGAAGCCTTTTGAGTGGATCCGTGGCTACCAGGTTGGGGGGAAATCATTAACCTGGGGCCGAGCTACACAGCGCTGGAGCGAGTTTGAGTTTACCGCGCCAGAGCGTTTTGGCTACGGCATTGGCTGGCCAATAGGCTATAAAGATGTTGCGCCATGGTACTCGCATGTAGAAAAATTCATCGGTATCTGCGGCAGCAAAGATGGTTTAGAAGCCATGCCCGATGGCGAGTTTCAGCCGCCGTTTGAAATGAATGTGCCGCTGCAACATATCAAGCAATCGTTAAAAGAAAATTATACCGACCGCCACCTGGTGCATGCCCGCTGGGCGCACCTCACCGAACCACAACAGGTACACCTTGACCAGGGTCGTGGTAAGTGCCAGGCACGCAATATGTGTATGCGTGGTTGTCCGTTTGGTGGCTATTTTAGTTCGGTTAGCTCTACCCTGCCATGGGCAGAGAAAACCGGCAACCTTACTGTGCGCCCGCATTCTGTTGTGCACTCGGTTATTTACGATGAAAAACTGGGCAAGGCAACCGGTGTCAGGATCATAGATGCCAATACTAAAGAAGTTATCGACTATCATGCCAAGGTGATATTCATGAATGCCTCGGCCTTAAATACCAACCTGATCCTGCTTAACTCAAAATCAAACCGGTTCCCAAATGGGCTGGGTAATGATAGTGGTATGCTGGGCAAATATGTTGCTTTTCATAATTACCGGGCTTCGGTATCCGGCACATTGGATGGTTACCTAGATAAATACTATTTCGGCCGTAACCCTACCGATCTGATACTGGTAAATTACCGCAACCTGCACAAACGCGACACCAATTATTTTGGTGGATACACCACCTTTATGAATGCTTATCGTGAGCAACACCCGCAAGATAGCGTGGACGGACAAGTTGGCGCGCAATACAAGGACGACCTGTGCGAACCGGGCGGGTGGCATGTATTTGCCTATCTGCAAGGCGAAACTGTACCGGTAGAAAGCAACCACGTACGCTTAAGCGAAACTGAGAAAGATCAGTGGGGTATCCCGCTGTTAGTTACTTCGGTTGAGTATCATCCCAACGATGATCTGATGACGGAAGATTTTCTGAACCAAACCGCCGAAATGTTAGAGAAAGCAGGTGTTAAAAACATCAGCAAATACAACAATAAACAGGCACCGGGATTGGACATTCACGAAATGGGCGGTGTGCGGATGGGTAAAGACCCAAAAACATCATTACTAAACGCGAATAACCAGCTGCACGCCTGCAAAAATGTATTTGTTACCGATGGCGCCTGTATGACCAGTACCGGTAATCAAAGTCCGTCGATACTGTATATGGCGCTTACTGCAAGGGCGGCTACTTTCGCGGTTAACGAGATCAAAAAAGGTAATCTTTAAAACAACATTAATGAGAAAACTAACTTTTTTATTGCTTGCAGCCATTGCGGTGAGCGCTTGTAATTCATCTGAAAAGAAAGCGGATAATTCAAAGGACAGCATTAACGCCTCGGAAATAAAACCGGGCGAGTGGGTAGCCTTGCTTAACGGTAAATCATTAGATGCCTGGCATGCTTACGGGAAAGGCACGGTTGGCAAATCATGGAAAATGGAAGACGGCGTACTGCACCTTGATGCATCTAAAAAAGCCGACTGGCAAAGTGCTGATGGCGGCGATATTGTGACCAACGATGAGTACGAAAACTTCGACCTGAAAGTGGAGTGGAAGATATCGCGGGCAGGCAATAGCGGCATTATGTTTTATGTGCACGAGGATACCACCAAATACAAATATCCTTGGCAAACCGGCCCCGAAACACAAGTGGCCGATAACAAAGAGAACGAAGATGGCAAGCTTATCAGGCACCGCGCCGGCGATCTGTACGACCTGATGTCGATATCAAAAGAAGTGGTAAAACCAGCCGGCGAATGGAACAAGACCGAAGTTATAGCCAACAATGGCAAACTTGATATTTTAGTGAACGACGAAAAGGTATTATCAACCACCCTGTGGGATGATAGTTGGAAAAAACTGGTTGCCGCCAGTAAATTTAAAGAATGGCCCGGCTTTGGCACCTACAAAAAAGGCCGCATAGCTTTGCAAGACCACGGCGCCGATGTATGGTTCAGGAATGTGGAGATAAAGAAATTATAATTTCACTTAACTTATTCTTTACCCCCTCTCTGCTACGCAAAGAGGGGGTTTGTCTTTCATCTCCTTCCGTAACAAATCCCTCCTTGGGGAGGGGTGCGGCTGGAATGTGTAATAGCAGGGAGGGGTTGAATCGCTCATGCCTCCACCTTTTCGACATCTCTTCGTAGCAAATTGACTTTCTTCGGACTTACCTGCTGCACCTTTTTTAAGTTATTCCTTATCTTTGCTTTATGCAACCCCGCCCGGAAATATTGACCATTGACGATATCAAACTGCTTGTTGATACCTTTTACCAAAGGATACAAACAGATAAATTGCTGGGACCAATATTTAATGAGCAGATACAGGACAGGTGGCCTATCCATCTCGAAAAAATGTACCGCTTTTGGCAAACGGTTTTATTGGAGGAGTACACCTACAACGGGGCTCCTTTCCCTCCTCATGCAAAATTACCTGTTGGCCCCGAACATTTTGCGCAATGGTTGGAACTATTTACCCAAACAATAGACGAACTTTTCACCGGCGAAAAAGCCGACGAAGCAAAATGGCGTGCAGGTAAAATGGCAACCATGTTTATGGCCAAAATAGAATACTTCAAAAATAACCCGCTGAATATTTTATAGCCTGTTATTAGAGGGCGAACCAATCGTACCAATTTTCTATTTGATACTGGTACCCCAGTACGCTTTCTACACTCAGGCTCGATATAATTTTCCATTCCTTCAACTCCGGTAAAAAATCAGGCAAAATCAATCCAGATTTAGCGGCGGCCTGCGTATAAAATGCAAATTTTGGGGGGTGATGTGGTGTACATGCATTAAATGTATAGCCGAAGGCATCTTTGTCCAATATGGCCAGCGTAAGTCCAACGCAATCGTCCTGGTGGATCATATTAACCGGTGCCTGGCCATTTGGTATGTCCTTCTTTCCGGCGAAGAACCTGCCCGGATCACGGCCGGGGCCAATCAATCCACCGAAACGGATAATGGTGGTTTTAAAAGCGGTTTGCTGCCTGAATAGTTCCTCCGCTTCAAAAAGTATTACGCCCGAAGCAGTATCCGGTTTAGGATCGGTTAGTTCGTTTACTTCTTTATTCTGATCGGCATATACCCCTGTAGAGCTGATAAGAATAACCTTTTTAACTTCATGCTGATGGATAGCACCAAGAACACGCTGTAATTTTGGCACATATTCTGCCCCTTCGCCCGAACGGCTTTTGGGTGGGATAGAGATCACCAATACATCGCAGGCAAAAAACTGAGGATCGTAATCTGTATGATCGGCTGATAGATTAATAAGAAAGGGGTTGATGCCTTCCGCTGTAAGGGTTGCCAGTTTATCTGCAGATGTGGTGGATCCATTAACCGTGACGCCATTGGCTACAAGCGTTTTTGCCAGCGCCATTCCATACCATCCACAACCTAAAATACTAACCGTCATATTTGAGCGAAGATAACGAGCTGAAATGGAACACTAAAACAAAAACCAATGTTATATTTGTGCATGGATACTCCGCAAACTTTACCTGTTTTAACCGATACCGAATTAAGGGTACTGGGTTCGCTGATGGAAAAAAGCAAAACCACACCAGATTATTACCCCATGACCCTCAACGGACTTACCGCTGCCTGTAACCAGAAAACTGCCCGCAGGCCGGTAGTTGATTATGACGAGAACACGGTAATGCTTGCGCTGGATACGCTAAAGCGCAAAGGGCTGATATCTACAGCAACAGGCGGAAGCAGCAGAGCTACAAAGTACAAGCATAATTTTGGTATTGTATTCCCTGTAGTGCCATCAGAAGTAGCGGTAATATGCCTTTTAATACTTCGCGGGCCGCAAACGCCGGGCGAGATCAACACCAATTCGGGCAGGTTATACGAGTTTGAAGATCTGGACGAGGTACAGGCTATGCTGGAAAAACTGGCAGGCGGCGACATGCCTTACGTATTGCAGTTACCTAAACGCCCCGGGCAAAAAGAAGTACGCTACCGTCATCTTTTAGGCGGAACTATTGTTGAAGATGATACACAGGATGAACCATCACGCCGCGCATCTACATCTGAACTGGAAGAACGTCTGAGCAAGGTTGAAACCGAACTGGCCGAGTTAAAAAAAGCTTTTGATAGCCTGATGAAAGAGTTAAGTTAATCGCGATAATTAGTTTCCTGGTTTATTTTGGTTTCTATGCGCCTGTCGGGAATAAACCACATACAGGCTACCAGTATGTACATAGCAAGTGCCAGCCATGAATGTACAAATGCTACTACTATAGCTGCCGAGTAGATACCAACCGATAGTTTACCCTTTGTATCATTACCCACAGCACGTGCGATGAGGGAGTTTTCGCCGTGATGGCGAATAAGTAATTTTGCCAATATAGTGTAAGCTATACCGTTCATTGCTAATACGGCTCCGTAACATATCACCGGCCACTGGGCAAAATGATTCTCGCCCATCCAGGCAGTTACGAATGGTATCAGCGATAGCCAAAATAACAGGTGCATATTAGCCCAAAGTATCGCCCCATTTACCGACTTAGCCGCATGCAGCATATGGTGGTGGTTATTCCAATATATACCCACATAAATAAAGCTGAGCACATAGCTCAGAAACACCGGCCCAAGGTGGCGTAAAGCTTCCCAGCTGGCATCGTGCGGCACCTTAAGTTCCAACACCATAATGGTGATAATGATAGCAATAACACCATCACTAAACGCCTCTAACCGTCCTTTACTCATCCTTATACTTCTTTTTAAGTTGTGTTGATTTATACGCCGCCAAATATAGAGAACCCGCCATCTACGCAGATCATTGACCCGGTTACAAATGCCGAGGCATCGCTAAGCAGCCAAACCAGTGCGCCGATCAGTTCATCCGGGTGGCCGAAACGTTTAAACGGCGTATTTTTGATAACCAGTTCGCCGCGTGTAGTGTAGCCACCATCCGGGGTGGTTAACAAGTTCCTGTTCTGTTCGGTCAGGAAAAATCCGGGGGCTAAAGCATTCATACGGATAGCATCACCATAACGGTTTGCCAACTCTACCGCAAACCACTGTGTATAGCAGTCAACCGCGGCCTTACCCATATTATAACCCAACACTTTTGTAATGGCCCTTTTGGAGTTCATGGAAGAGATATTCACAATACTGCCCTTCCCTGTTTTAGCAATAGCTTCGCCGAACACTTGTGTAGGGATAAGCGTGCCCCAAAGGTTCAGGTCGGTCACTTTCTTCATCCCCTCTAATTTCATCGAAAAAATATCCTCTTCGGGTTGTAGTACACCCTCGGGCATGTTACCGCCGGCGGCATTTACAAGTCCATCTAACCTGCCAAATTTATCAAGCAGTAAGGTTCTGGCAGCTATCAATTCGGCCTCGTTCATGGCATCCGCCACCAAAGCCAGTGCTTTACCCCCATTTTGGTTAATGGCATCCGCTCTTTCTTCGGCAATCTGCCTGTTGCGGCCTAATATACCTACCGCACCACCGGCTTCAACAATACCATTCACAAATGAATTACCTAAAATACCCGTACCGCCTGTTACTACTATAACTTTGTCGGCTAATGAATATATATTGTTCATAATGTTATTTAATATCAGTTATCGCAATTGCATCCATATCGGTATAATCTAAATTTTCGCCGGCCATGCCCCAAATAAAACTATAAGTGGCCGTGCCACTACCCGCATGGATACTCCATGGTGGCGAAACTACAGCTTCGTAATTATCCATTACAATATGCCGGGTATCCTGCCCCTCGCCCATGTAATGAAATATCCGTTGCCCGGCAGGTAAGTCAAAATAAAAATAAGCTTCCATTCGCCTGTCATGTACATGCGGCGGCATGGTGTTCCATACGCTACCCTCGCTCAAAACAGTAAGGCCCATAACCAGCTGGCAGCTTTGTATGCCTTCGGCATGGATATATTTATTTATCACACGCACATTAGCCATTGAGGTAGTACCTGCATTTACTTTTGCGGCCTCGCTGTGCCCCATTCTTGTGGTGGGGTACGTGGCATGAGCCGGTGCTGACAATATGTAGAATACTGCGGGCTGCGCGGCATCCTTACTTGAAAAACTAACTTCCTTAACGCTCTTACCTATGTACAGGCAATCCAGTTTATTTACTGCATAGGTTTGCCCATCGGCAGTTACCTCGCCATCACCGGCAACGTTAATAATTCCTATTTCCCTGCGTTCTAAAAAATATTCGGCACGCAGGTTTGGATAATTTGGTAAGGTTATTTTTTCGGTCGTTGGGTTAGCTGCCCCGATCACCATCCTGTCGTAATGGGTATAAACCAGGTTTATCTGGTTTGGCTGTACCAGCTTATCCATTAAAAACCTCTCCCTTATCTTTTCGGTTTGGTAGGTTTTAAAATCTTCGGGATGTACACTTTGTAATACTTTCAAGGCAGATATTTTTTATATTTATGCTTTAACAAACCAGCCTGTGAAGGCACCCTTTATAAAATCTAAACTATGAAACATTTATCAGCATACAAAAACCTGTGCCTGCTAATTACATTTTTACTTACAAACAGCCTTTGCATAGCGCAGCAAACTAAATGGACTGATAAAAACGCGAACGAATTATATAATAGCTATGCCCTTGCAATCGGGTCAAAAATAAAAGCGCATAAGCCTGCTGATGTAATTGCCTTTGCCAAACAATACGAAACAAATAAAGCAGCATGGGATAAAGCAGCCGCTTTTATACACGACCGCAACCTACAGATGATGGCACCTGGCAAATACCCTATTGACGGTGATAATGTTTATGCAATTATAACCGAAGGCGCACCAAAGCAACTGGACACTGCGGGCTGGGAAGGCCACAGAAAATATGCCGACCTGCATTATGTGATAAAAGGGAAAGAAAAGATAGGGATTGTTACTGTTGATGTTTTAAAAGTGACCAAGCCTTACGATGAAACAAAAGATGTAGAAAATTACTATACCAACGGAAAGTTTTATACGGCAACACCCAATAACTTTTTCATATT
>NZ_JAQBOI010000223.1 GCF_028288105.1 Mucilaginibacter sp.
ACAAAAATGGGATAAGCTACTCTTATCGCGCCGCTCAACTCTCTACCCTTGCTGCGTTCCCACCCTGGGGGAGTTCAAGAGGAGCTGGCCGTAAAAGACTTATCCCGCCGCAAAGATAGAAAAAGGATGCATTTTAGGTTAAGAAATTATTAAAAAAGGAAACCTAATAGCGTACTGGTTGATTATCAGGTGAATATTATCACGCAAAGACGCGAAGACGCAAAAAGAGAACATTACTTGCGCTGATTTATCGCAAGGGTTTTATCTGTTTATTAGAAAAGGTTTATCTGATTCCTTACCTCTTCACTCATACCCACTTGTTTATCCAACCCATTTACATACTCAAAACTCTTTGTCCCTTTAAACCGGAAGGTTTTAAAAGGTTCCCATTTGGGGAAACTGCCGAATGTTTCGCGTTTTACAATTTTAAGTTCCTTGATCCAAAAGGGCTCTACCAGTTTTTTGTGGCGGAAGTGTGGCCACAGGATATTAAAATCAGCTTCGGGTATGTTGCGGGTAACGGTAATATGCGGCACCAGTGTTTTCCTGATACTGAGGTTTTTCTTTAACAGACTGAACCATGCATCAACAGCAGGAGTAATACGGATATGGGCATAGATGGTATACTGACTATGCAAATGCGGAAAATATTTAAAGCCATCAATATGCAGTAAAACTGGGGGCATAATGTTTAAGGTTTGCTCCAGTCGTGTAACGGTATGGTCGGCGAAGAAGGGCTTTTGCCGCTCTGCATGCATAATAGATATGTGCGCCGGCGAATCCATGCTTTTAAACTCACCAATATGTTTTGCTGATGCCTTTTTGTATTTGCCAATAAGCTCCTTAATAGGTTCGGGCGGGGATAGGAGGAAGAGATAGTCGGCATAGCTGGTCATACATCTGTGAATTATCGATACAAATTTTGCTAATTATTTTAGTAATTCAAATTATATTTTCATATTTGTGCATGGATGCTAAGCGGCATATTGTACATATCGACCTCGATTCATTCTTTGTATCTGTAGAGCGTAAATTCAATCCATCCCTTATAGGCAAAGCCGTTATCATAGGCGGTTCGGCAGATAGGGGGGTGGTAGCTTCCTGCAGTTACGAGGCGCGTGCTTTTGGCGTGCATTCTGCCATGCCCACAAGGCAGGCGCTGAAGCTTTGTCCGCACGCTATTGTGATACATGGCACGCATGGCAGATATTCAGAGGCTTCACGTGAGGTTACGCAGATCATCCATAATATGGTGCCGCTATACCAAAAATCATCGGTAGATGAGTTTTATATCGACCTAAGCGGTATGGAACGTTTCCATGATCCGTTTAAACTGGCCTGCGAGCTTCGCCAAAAGGTGATCCGCGAAACCGGGTTGCCTATTTCCTTTGGTATGGCATCCGGTAAAACGGTTGCAAAAATGGCTACCAACCAGGCAAAACCCAACGGACAGCTGTGGATCCCTCACGGCAAGGAAAAAGAGTTTTTAGCCCCGCTGAATATCGGCAAGATCCCTGGACTTGGCGAAAGTACCTGCCAAAAGCTTTACCAATACGGCATCGAGAAAATTGGCGACCTGCAACGGGTTAACCTGAAGTTTTTAGAGGCTGTTTTTGGTAAGGCTGGCACATACATTTACAATAGGGCCAATGGAATAGATGACAGCGAGATAATCCCCCACAGTGACCGTAAATCCATCTCTACTGAAACTACTTTCCATAGCGACGTGAATGATAAACGTACGTTGGAAAATGTATTAGTGAGCATGACCGAAGAACTGGCCGGGAAGCTTCGCCGGGAGAATAAGGTATCGTCATGCCTGGCTATTAAGATCAGATATGCTAATTTTGAGACGCATACCCAACAGCAGAAGATTGCCCTCACCGCTGCCGAGCATATCCTGATACCGGGCATTAAAAACCTGCTCACAAAAGCATGGAACCAACACCGACCAATCCGGCTGATAGGTGTGAAGTTAAGCAACCTTTGTACAGGCAGTTATCAAATAAACCTTTTTGAGGATAACGAAGAACGTATAAAGCTTTACCAGGCTATGGATAATATTAATTTCCGCTTTGGCGATAAAACGGTTTGCCGCGCTGCGGGTATGGAGATAGGTGCGAGGACATTTAATCCGTTTATGAAGGGGTAGGGAACAGATGTGCAAATATGCAGATGTGCGGATTACAGATGAATAATATACGGCAATTTGCACATCTACAACTCCTTCCGCATCAAAATATCGGTTTGCTCATCGGTGCCCAGCACAAAGGGGTGACTGCCAAATTGGATAAAACCTTTGCTTTTATAAAAGTTGATGGCTTTGTTATTATGCTCCCAAACACCCAGCCATACGTAGCTAAACTTTTTATCGATGGCGGTTTGTATGGCAAAATCTAATAGGTGTTTACCTATTTGCTGCCCCTGAAATTCTTGAAGAATATAGATCCGTTCCACCTCGATGGCGTTGGGGTCCTGTAGTTCGGTTTGGGCGGTGTTGTAATTGAGTTTTATATAACCGGCGTTTGTATTATCAACTACGGCAAAGTAGAAATGAGAATCGGGATTACTAAGCTCTTCCTCATATTTTTGCAGTGTGAATGCTGTTGAGGCATACGCCTCCATATCGGCAGCGTTGTTTAAATGAGCAAAGGCATCAAAAAAAGTTTTGCGACTCAGATTAAGCAGGGTTGCAGCATCGGCTGTTATTACCGTTTTTATTTGGATAGGAGAGGCCATTACTTAATCAAATTGTTCCTGCAAACGTTCCAACCTGTCAATCATCAGGTTAAGTTTTTCTTCCTCGTTTTTAAACATTCGGGGTTTTAGATAGAATGTAGTGAACAAGAACCAAATAATGATAGAACCATAAGTAACCCCTTTAAAAATACCCGAAGCATTTTGCAGCACTTCTACAAAGTACAGCGCAAGGCCGGCGCTTATCAATAAGGTATAAATATAGTAGAACCAGCCAATAACCTTGGTTCGGTTTTTTTGATATTCTTTAAGGCTGTCGAGGTATTCGGTTGGGTTTACGGTAGCGTCGCGCTTGCTCAAAATGTGATAATGCCTTACAATAAGTGTAAGGTACATAAACATTGTAAATAACACTATCAGGATACCAACGGTGGTAACCCATGAATTAAACGCGCCAAACAGTGCAATAATAAAAGCGAACGCTATTATTACAACCATAGCCACAATACTCCAGTATATGCGGTTTGTTAAACCGCGTACCCCGCTTTTTACCTGCTTCAGCACTTCATCTACCGATAGCTGTTCCTTTTTTGGCTGTCCCTGCCAAACCGACATTAAATGATCAAAGTCTTTCATATTGATTGTATAACTCTGTCAATTTTTGTTTAATGCGATATATCTTCACCCTCAAATTCCCTTCTGATATTCCCGAAACATCTGCAATTTCGGGGTACGGCACTTCATCAAGCACCAATGTAATTATAATTCTTTCTGATTCTTCCAATTTTGATATACACTTATACAGCAAAGCAACCTGCTCATTTTTCTCTGAAAATTCTTCGCGTTTATTTTCAGCAATTTGCGGGGTAAGTTCGTCTTTGGCCTGGCGTTTCTCTGACCGTAAATAAGTTAAACAAGTGTTTACCGCTATGCGATATATCCAGGTAGATATAAGCGCCTGGTTACGAAATTTGTGAAGGTTTTGCCAAACTTTTAAAAAAGTTTCCTGCAACAGATCGTTCGCGGCATCATCATCGCCGGTATAACCATAGCACAAATGGTAAATTTTCTTTGAATTGGCTTCGTAAATTTTGCGGAAAGCGTCTTCTCTATCTGCCACCTGGATTAGTTAATTTTTATTTTGACAAATTAACAGCTTAAATGTTACAACAGGTAACTTTTTTTATTAAACCAGGGTAATTTGTCATCGGCATCATCCAATAACTTGTTAAATTCCTGGCTATAATCAAATTGCAGGTCTTCATGAAGCTTACCAATTATAGCACGCACCTTTTCTATTTGCCTTATCAATATCAACCGGATAGGTTTGTACGATGTTTGCCTAAGCACATATTGCAGATAATTTTGGCAGAAGTTTAAAAGCAGCTCTATTTCGGCTGTTTTATTACCGATAAATTTGGTGTACTTGGTAAGCATCTTTAGTATTTTACGCAATGCCTTTGCCGTAAAATAACTCTGTGCCGGCAGCTGACTAAACATAAAGCCCGCTTCGGCTTTTATGCTTTCAATAAACCCCTGCTCGTTATGCGATTCGAATAATAAATAGGCCAGTAGTTCCTTGTTTTCTTTCTTATAGCGTACCAACCGCAGGCATAATTCGGCCAGTTGCTCCTGTGGCAAATGCTGTAATTCTTTCTTTATTTGTTGCAAGCCGTAGGTAGTAATAGTCATTGATATTAAAGTTTTTAATTTTGTAGTTTTGCGGCACCAAATAAACACATGCAGAAGAGCAAACTAACCCTGTACATTTTTATAGCATTAATATTAGGTGTAATAGCCGGATACATTTACAATGCTACTGTTATAAACAATATTAATACCAAACTAAGCGCTGCCGAGGTAAATATAAAAACAATAGATGAGCAATTGGTTGTTGCCACAGATACCACTACAGCAACATACAAAGCGTTAAAGCTGGAACGCAAGGCGCAGGCAACCATCCGCAAGGCAAGCGATGCTGAACGCGAGGGCAAACTGGTTGGCTTCACTGTTTTAAGCGATATTTTTCTGAGGCTGATAAAAATGATAGTTGCCCCGCTGGTATTTACCACACTTGTGGTGGGTGTTGCCAAGGTGGGTGATATTAGGTCGGTAGGGCGAATTGGCGGTAAAACGCTGCTTTGGTTTTTAAGCGCTACGCTTGTTTCCCTGCTATTAGGGATGTTATTGGTTAACCTTTTTAAACCCGGCGAAGCCATGCACTTGCCCTTACCTGATAGCCATTTATCTACCGGCATCGAAAAAACAACCCTATCACTGCGCGATTTTATAGGTCACGTTTTCCCTAAAAGCTTTATTGAGGCTATGGCCAATAACGAGATCTTGCAGATAGTGATCTTCTCCTTATTCTTTGGGGTAGGTACCGCTGCCATAGGCGAAAAGGGCGAAATAGTGATAAAAGCGATGGATGCCATTGCCCATGTTATTTTAAAAATAACCGGCTATGTAATGCAGTTGGCGCCATTAGCTGTATTTGGGGCCATAACAGCTATTATTGCTAAACAGGGTTTAGGCATATTATCTACCTACGCCATATTTATAGGTGAGTTTTATTTTTCGCTGCTGATATTATGGCTGGTTATTATACTGGCAGGGTCGGTAGTATTACAAGGGCGCGCATTTAATTTAGTTGGCCGTATTAAAGATGCCATGCTTATCGCGTTTAGCACCTCAACAAGCGAGGCTGCATATCCAAAGGTATTGCTGGAGCTTGAACGCTTTGGCTGCCATAACAAAATAGTAAGCTTTGTATTGCCATTGGGTTATTCGTTTAACCTTGATGGCTCCATGATGTATATGACCTTCGCGTCGCTATTCCTGGCACAATCATATAATATCCATCTATCGTTTGAGCAGCAATTATCTATGTTGCTTATCCTTATGCTTACCAGTAAAGGTATTGCAGGCGTTCCGCGGGCATCGCTTGTGGTAATTGCCGGTACCATATCAATGTTTAATATTCCCGAAGCCGGTTTAGCACTATTGATAGGTATTGATCCGTTATTAGATATGGGCCGCTCTGCAACCAACGTTTTGGGTAACGCAATGGCAACCGCTGTAGTAAGCAAGTGGGAGGGAGAACTGGAAAATTAAGCAATTATTGAGTTATTGAATTATCGAATTATTGATTGAGTATAATGTTAATAGTTATTTATGCCAGATAGTGAAAGAGTTGATTTTGCGGAATCATTAAAAAAACGGACAAAAAAATTTGTAGTTGATAATATAAAGCTTTTCAGGATCTTACCGAAAACTGAGGAGGCCAGAATAATAGGCAGACAATTATTACGTTGTTCTTCATCTGTAGGCGCAAACTACAGAGCTGTTTGCAGGGCACGTTCACAAGCAGAATTTCACTCAAAACTTTCGATAGTTGTGGAAGAAGCCGATGAAAGTGTATTTTGGATGGAAATACTTGTAGAAGCAGGAATAGTACAGACCTCAGAAATCGAGCCGCTTTTTAGAGAGGCGAATGAAATACTCAAAATAGTTTCAGCATCAAGAAAAACCGTATCAGAAAAAAAATAAATCAATAATTCTATAAATCACTAATTCTATAATTCTCTCATGAATACTCGTTCTAAAAAAATATTCCTTATAATGAGCATTGTGGTGCCATTTTTATTGTACTGTGTCTATTACTATGGCATGATGATCAAGAACGCGCCTTACAAGTTCTCCGAATTTCAGTCGATACGGTTTGAGTATGGTTATGGCGATACGCTAAACAATATTTACGATTCTAAAACCGGCGAATATCAGTTTGTGAACCGAAAAGACTCTATCGTAAAAATAAAGATGAAACTAAGCAAGGATGACCTGTTATACCTGCATCGTAAAGCAGCCGATCTGGGTTTTTGGGATTTCCCGTCAAACGAGCTTAACCCGGATGTAAAGGGTAGGGTGCCCCGATATGTGATACAGTTTAATTATCTGCGTAAAACTAAAAAAGTGATGTACGATGCATCCTATAATGGTGCCGATAAACTGAAGGATGCCAACGACCGCCTGATAATAGAAATTAAAAAGATATTGAGCGATGCGGAAGCGCGTCAAAGAAATAGCAAGTAGGGGATTGCTTTTATTAAAAACTATCCATATATTTGCACCTCAAAATTTAAAACAATAATTAATCAACAATGTACGCAATAGTAAGTATAGCCGGACAGCAATTTAAAGTTGCAAAAGACCAGCAGATCTTTGTACACCGTTTACAGGGAGATGAAGGCGCTAGTATTGAATTTGACAATGTGTTGTTAGCAGAAAACGAAGGTAAATTCAAATTAGGTTCTGATTTGAAAAGCGCTAAAGTATCAGCTAAGATCGTGTCTCATTTAAAGGGTGATAAAGTAATTATCTTCAAAAAGAAACGCAGAAAAGGTTACCAGAAGAAAAATGGTCACCGTCAGCAATTTACCAAGATCGAGATCACCGGTATAACATTATAATTAAATTTTAACCGACTCGATTCATTAGGGTCACAAAAGAAATTAAGAAATGGCACACAAAAAAGGGGCCGGTAGTTCAAGAAACGGCCGCGAATCACATAGCAAGCGTTTAGGTATCAAAATTTTCGGTGGTCAGCCAGCTATTGCAGGTAACATCATCGTTCGTCAGCGTGGTACCAAACACAACCCGGGCCTTAACGTAGGTATCGGTAAAGATCATACCTTATTTGCATTAAAAGCAGGTCATGTAGTATTCAAAAAGAAAGCAGACAACCGTTCATACGTTTCTGTTATCCCTTTTGAAGTTGCACCTGTTGCAGAAGATTTAGCACCTGCACCAGCAGTTAAAGCTGAAGTAAAAGCAAAGAAAGTTGAAGCACCTGTTGCAGAAGTTGAAGTGGCTGAAGAAGCTCCTAAAGCAAAGAAAGCAGCAGCGCCAAAAGCAAAAAAAGAAGAAGCTCCTGCTGAATAATAAGCGAAGCTCACACAATATAAAAAGCCCTTGTCAATTTGATAAGGGCTTTTTTTGTGGGGTTAACAAAAATATCATTGCGAGAAGCGTAGCGACGCGGCAATCTCATAGCCATTGCATGATCGCTTTGCTTCCGACGAGATCGCCGCGTTAATCGCCTTTTATGGGCGTTCCCTACGGTCGGGCTTTACGCTCATACTGCACAGGCATTAGCCACGGGCCGGTATCTGCTTCAATCCCTAACGCAGAAAAAAAAGATGTCCCGTAGGAGCAATAAGTCGGTAGAAACAAAAATAGCGATGGGTATAAACCCATCGCTATCAGTAAAATTGGCGCCTTAGCGAGAAATTATTCTTTACTCCAATATCACCTTCTTTAAATACCAGCCATCGGCATCAATAACCGGTGTGGTTTTGCTATCAACGGTTATACCTTTGGGGGTTACTACCATGCGTTTTGTGCCGGCATCTGTAGTTACATCAATTGGCAGGTCGGTACTTATATTTTGCAGGGTGATCAAATACTTATCTCTTGGACGGGCCTTTACACTAACTTCCAGTTTATTGGTTGTACGCAAATAAAAGTCAAACAATGGTTTAAGCGATTTGCCGTAAGCCTTGCTGAAATACTGCTCCACATCATCGGTAACATTCTGATGATCGTATGTGAAATTCGGATCGGTCACAAAACCTTTTAAGGTGGGGAAGAAAAGACTGTCGCCCATTACATAATGCAGTGTATGCATAAAGTAACCGCCTTTGCTGTAGATATCACCATTATATGCCGAAGCTTCATCAATATCTTTACCTAATACAATGGGTTGCTTGTTCTGAATACCAAATGCAGATTTCTTGAAACGATCTATATAAGCTTGTTTGCCTTCTAAGTCCAGAATTGGCAGGGCATCTGCATAGGTATCAATTCCTTCGTGGATCCAGTAGTCGGCCCAGTCGCGTGCGGTAACTTTATTGCCCCACCATTCGTGGCCAAATTCGTGAAACATCAGCCAGTCAAAATCCTGCCCGCCAACTTTAGTGTATCTGAATTTATTGCCGTAAGCATTCATGCTCTGGTGCTCCATGCCTAGGTGTGGTGTTTCTACAAGACCCAGTTTTTCTTTAGCCCAGGGATACTCGCCAAAATACTTTTCTTTTGACTGTGCAGCTTTAATGGTCATATCAACTAGGTGCGGGCCTTTACCGGCATGTTCTTTCAACACGTAAAACTGAACAGGAACGGTATTACCTGCAACCGACTTATAGCTACCTTTAACTACTGTGTAGTCGCCGGCATTAAATACCAGGCTGTAGTTATTGATGCTGTATTTGGTTTGCCAGTGATAGGTAGCAGTGTTACCCTTTTTACTTACACCTTTTAATAAACCCGGGCCTGCAACAACCAGGTCCTTCGGAACGGTTATCAGCATATCTGCACCTTCGTTGGGCTCGTCGGATGGGTGGTCTTTACAAGGAAAGAAAATCTTACCCCCTGTTTGCTCGGCAGTAACGGCTAACCATGGATGGCCGGTAGAGTCTTGTGTAAAGGTGAAACCATCATCCCATGGTGGATTTTTGGCAATGCGTGGTTTACCGCCGTATATTACTTTAATGCTTGCTTTGCCGGCAGCCAGTTGTTTTGCAAGGTTTATAGTTATTAAACCATTTTTATGGTCAAAAACTTCCTTTTTGCCATTTACCGAAACAGCGCTAACGTGCAAAGAATCCAATAGATCAAGGATCAATACCTTAGTCGGTTGCGCCATTATCACATCAATAACAGTAGAGCCATCAATTGATTTTTGCTGGAAATTAATGTTTAGCGCAATGGTGTAATGGCGCACGTCCATTATGGCTTGCTCTGGTTTAAGCTTGCCGCCGGATGTTTGGGCATCGGCACCCAACCCAAAGCTGGCAAGTATAATTGCCACAACGGTTATTTTTGATCTATATTTCATCAGATAAGGAATGATTGTTTTTTTAAAGATAAGAATGTTGATCTATTTGTGAAGATAAGGTTTGTAAAATTTACATGTACAAACGACGGCTATTGTTTATATAAAATGGTTTTATACATTAGAAATTATGAAGGAATTTTATATACTTTTATGAACACAAAAAACCTTTAATAGCATGAGAGTTAACTATTTAAGATTTATTTGCCTTTTACTGATGGCAATTATTGAAACGCAAAATGTAGCCGCACAAAGCAAAAAAGATTTTTACCAGTTAAAAATTTACCGGTTAAAAGATGATACACAAGTAACGCGGGTTGATTCCTTTCTAAAAACAGCCTATTTGCCGGCATTGCACCGCCTGGGCATAAAAAAAGTTGGTGTTTTCAAACTAATTGCCAATGATACAACTATGCTAAAATCGATGAGGGTTTTTAAACCAAGTGACAATGATGTTAATAAAACAAGATCGATCTATGTATTTATCCCCCTAAAATCATTGCAACAGTTTCATGATATCACCAATAAACTGGATAATGATGCTACACTGGCAAATGATGGAAAAAGCTATTTTGAAGCAGCGTATAATAATGTTCCTTATCAACGGATAGAAACAGTTTTGCTGGAAGCATTTTCCGATCATCCTAAATTTGAAATGACTGCCCTTAAATCTGCTGTAAAAGATAGGATTTATGAATTGCGCAGTTATGAGGGGCCAACCGAAAGAAAATATGCCAGTAAAGTAAAAATGTTTAATGCCGGTGGAGAAATACCCCTGTTTAAACGATTAGAATTTAATGCTGTTTTTTATACCGCTGTATTGGCCGGCAGCCATATGCCCAACCTTATGTACATGACCAGCTTTGAAAATATGGATGCCAGAAATGCACATTGGAAAGCTTTTGTAAATTCTCCCGAATGGAAAAAATTAGTGGCCATGCCAGAATATAGTAATACTATCTCGGGTGCCGAAGTACTGTTGTGTCATGCTGCTGATTATTCTGATATTAATTAGCAGCCTGGGATGCTGTTTTTAATGCGATAAGATAGGTTCGGGTCTCTTATTAATTAGCCAAATAAAAACTCACTTCAACTACATACTCAAACCTTACAGGAAGCCCATTTTGCATAGCAGGTTTAAACTTTGGCAATTTGCTAACAACCCGTATTGCTTCAGCATCGGTATCTGCCGTCATGCTTTTTAAAACCTTTGCATGGCTAACACTTCCGTCTTTTTCAATTACAAACATGACAGGTATTTTCCCCTGAATATTGTTAATGCGTGCATTCTCAGGATATCTAAAAGATTTGTTAATGGTATTTTTAAGCTTACCACTACCACCCGGAAACTCGGCCGGTTGTTGAACTGCCACAAACACGGTAGTATCCGTTATAGACGGTAAATTGGTTTGCGCTTTTGTAGTAATTGATGCAATACTGCAAATAGCGATGAATAAAATTTTCTTCATATATTAAAATTTAATACTCCCTCACCAACAACCCATCTGCAAAATCGCGCAGGTATTGTTTGCTTTCTTCGGGCAGGTTAATATTATCCAATGCTTCAAAAGCTTTTTCGGCATAAGCCTGCATCTCTGCTTCGGCGTGTTGGCGTATGTTTACGCTGTTATAGATTTCGGTAACGGCGGTAACCTTTTCTGCCGGATCAAAAGTGGTAAAGGTTATCCAGCGGGCCAGTTCTTCAGCATTCGTACCTTTAACCAGTTCAAGCGCTTTTATCAGCAGGTATGTTTTTTTATTGGAGATAATGTCCCCGCCAACCTGCTTGCCAAACTTTTCGGGGTTGCCGTATACATCTAATATATCGTCCTGCAGTTGGAAAGCTATCCCCAGGTATTCACCAAACTTGCAGAGCAATTCCGCGTCTTTTATATCAGCTTCGCCTATCAGCGCGCCTATCTTTAAAGCGCCACCCAATACAACCGCCGTTTTAAGACGGATCATGTTGATGTATTCCTCTATGCTGATATTATTACTGGTCTCAAAGGTCATATCCAGTTGCTGACCTTCACATACACCTGCAGCGGTATCGTTAAAAATGTCCAGCACCTGGCGCAGTATATTCTCGCGTACCTCCATCATCAGCTTATAGCCTTCAATCAGCATTACATCGCCCGATAAAATGGCTACGTTGTTATTCCATTTCTCGTGAACAGTAGTTTTGCCACGCCTTTTTGGGGCATTGTCCATAATATCATCATGCATCAGCGTGAAGTTATGGAACACCTCGATGGCAAGGGCAGGAGGAAGGGCGGCTTCTACATCGCCGCCAAACAAATCGCAGGCCATCAGGAGCAGAGCAGGGCGCATACGTTTACCACCCAATGCCAGTATATACTTTATTGGCTCGTATAATTCCGCGGGATATTCAGGGAATTTCAATTCAGATACGGAGCTTGCAATCAACGACTGCAGATCTTCAAGTTTTCTCATGCTTTGAGATTGTACGGTGATTTGTGAATTTTATTCAACATTGGTCACTTAAATAGTAACCAGACACACCTTATTGTTTTAAGTTTTCTTTTAAAAATTGTTTAACCTCTGCTGGTCTTAAGTTTTTTGCAACGATAATACCCTTATTATTCACTAAAAAATTTGTGGGAAATACTTCTATCGACAATCGTGTCGCTTCTGTACCATTTTTATCCCAATATTGCAACCATGGTAAATTATTAACTTTTATCACATTCAACCAGTTAGTGCGATATTTAATTGCATCTGTAGATATCCCTGCCATTTCAAATCCATCGGCGTGATATTGCTGGTAGATAGCTTTCAAATCTGCAAACTGACCAATACATGGTGTGCAATGGCTATACCAAAAGTCGACCAATGTATATTTATTTTTTGCGAAAACATCAGGCGTCATTTTCTTATCGGTTGATGTTGCGCACTCAATATTTGAGAATGCCGTACCAACAACTAATAGTGATGATGTACCATGAAGCCGCTTATATAAATATTTACCTGTATAAGTATTTTTAATGTCGGGCGAAAAGGCATTATATATCTGTTCAAAAATATTTTCGTACCCAAATATAGAAACACGCACAAGCTGCCAAAACGCAAAGTATGAATTGGGATGAGACAATGTATATTGCAACAAAGTTTTATCATGCTCGGAATATCCTTTTTTATACCGCTGCTCAATAACAGCTTTCAAACTATCGGGTATTTTTTTATTATACAGAGTGTTTAAGCTATCCTCATACATTTTAATTGCCAGGCTTTCTTTTTTTAAGTATGCAAAGGCAGGATTATATACATTATTATACTCGTGCATAACGTGGTTTTGCACTTGCGGTGTAATTCTGTTTGAATCGGTATTACAAATTATGGTTTGGTTGCCCGGAGTTATTACAAACAGGCCCGACTGATAACGACTATTATTTTGTGCAAGTTGTACGCCAACTGGATAGGGTATACTTCCTTCAAACCTGAATTTATGATCTATTATTTTTGAGCTTAACTGCCTAACACCCGCGGGAAAGTAAGAACTATCAGCCACGAGATACATGTTAATAGTACCGGTATCAGCATTAATAGTTCCCTCTATCGAGAATTTTTTCAGCGATATAACCTGGCCAAAAGCACTTACTGTAAATACCAGGAAAAAAGATATTATAAAATACTTTATATAATTGCGGTGCATTACATCTGTACTAATGAAAAATCTATTTGCTTTTTGGTAAGGTCTACATTTTTAACACGGATCTGTACCTCATCGCCCAGCTGGTAGGTTTTCTTTTTACGCTGGCCAATAATGGCGTAGTTTTTCTCGTCTAAAGTATAAAAATCATCGCTTATATCGCGCAGGCGTATCATACCCTCGCATTTATTCTCAATGATCTCTACATACATTCCCCATTCGGTAACCCCCGAAATGATGCCGGTAAATATATTACCAACCTGGTCTTTAAGATATTCGGCCTGTTTGTATTTAACCGATGAACGCTCGGCATCGGCAGCTTTTTTCTCCATTTGCGAGCTGTGCTTGCACAATTCCTCATAATGATCGGCATTGGCGCTTTGGCCGCCGTTAAGGTAATGCTGCAATAACCTGTGTACCATTACATCCGGGTATCGGCGAATGGGTGAGGTGAAATGCGTGTAATGGTCAAACGCCAAACCATAATGGCTACTGCTTTTTGTGGTATATATCGCCTTAGCCATGGAACGGATAGCCAGTTGGGTAAGCACGTTCTGTTCTTTTTTACCTTCCACATCCTCCATTAAAAAGTTAAGGGATTTGGCGGTTTCCTTATCAGATTTTGTGTTGATCTTATACCCAAATCTTGCTGCAAACTGCGCGAAGTTGGCCAGCGCATCGGGTTTTGGTGTATCGTGCACGCGATAAACAAAGGTGTACTTTTGCTTGCCTTTGCCCATTTTACTTACATGCTCGGCAACCTTACGGTTGGCCAGCAGCATAAAATCTTCTATCAGCTTGTGGGCATCCTTACGTTCTTTCACATATACGCCAATAGGTTTGCCTGTTTCATCCAGCTTAAATTTAACCTCGGTAGTTTCAAAGCTGATGGCTCCTGCTTTAAACTTACGGTCGCGCAGTTTGTAGGCCAGGGCGTTTAGCTTTTCTATCTCTTCCACATAATCGCCGGTTTTGGTTTCAATTACGTCCTGCACTTCCTCGTAAGCAAAGCGCCTGTCTGAGTGGATCACGGTTTTACCAAACCATTGCTCAACAATATTGGCGTCCTCATCCAGCTCAAAAACAGCTGCAAAGCACAGCTTATCTTCGTTAGGGCGAAGCGAGCACAACCCGTTTGATAACCTTTCGGGCAGCATTGGTATAACACGGTCTACCAGGTAAACAGATGTGCCACGTTCGTAGGCTTCCTTATCCAAAGCTGAATCGGGGATGATGTAATGCGATACATCGGCAATGTGCACGCCAACTTCATAATTGCCGTTATCCAGTTTTTTAAAGGATAGGGCATCATCAAAATCTTTGGCGTCAAATGGGTCAATGGTAAAGGTAAGCACATCCCTAAAGTCGCGGCGTTTGGCTATTTCATCGGCAGTGATATCATTAGGGATCTCTTCGGCTTCGCGTTCAACCTCGGCAGGGAAGGATAGGGGGAACCCGTACTCGGCCAGTATGGCGTTCATTTCAGTATCGTTTTCGCCTTGTACGCCAAGGATATGTTTGATACGGCCTATCGGATTTTTAGCGCCGGCCGGCCAGTCGGTAATTTCAGCAACGGCTTTAATACCGTTTTTGGCACCATTTAAATCGCTGATGGGGATAAAAATATCGTGCATCATCTTGCGATCATCGGGGATAAAAAATGCAAAGCGCTCGGATAGTTTTACCACACCGGTAAACTCCATTTTATTACGCTGCAATATTTCTATTACTTCGCCTTCCTGGTTTTTACCACGGCTTTTTGCATATACATAAACCTTAACACGGTCGCCATTTAAGGCATTGCGCAGTTTACGTGGGGCAACAAAAATATCGGTTTCATCCGGGTCATCGGTAACAATAAAGGCCGAGCCATCATTAGTAAGGTCAACCTTGCCTTCAACAAAGGTTTTTAGTTCGAGTAGTTGGAATTTGCCCGGCGATACTTCTTTCATTACGCCTTTAAAGGCTTCGTTCTTTAAAATATCGAGGATAACGCCGCGGGCATCGGGGTCGCGTACGTTCAGTTTGGCAGAAACTTGTTTATGGTTTAGTGGCGTATTGCCGTTTTGTTCAAATATATCCAGTACCATTTGCGTTAGCACTTGGTCGATGGTGGAGTTGTGTTTATTCTTTTTAGACATTTATAGATGTTTGTTGCTAAGGTACGAAATGGTACTTGTTTTATTCGGTAACGATTGCTAAAACCATGCCGTATGCGTAAGCATAATGTAAAAAACGTTCGCTTTGCCTGGCTTTACTTCTATAGGGTCTAAATAATGATAGTTTTACCGCATGAAAACTTTAGGGCTTATCGGCGGTACCAGCTGGGTATCAACTATAGATTATTACAGGTTTATTAACCAGGGCGTGAATGATAAACTGGGTGGCGTAAACGCGGCGCAACTGCTTTTACACTCGTTTAATTATGCCGATATCGCTAAAAACCATGCTACTAACAATTGGACTAAAACAACCCAAATGGTTATTGAAGCCGGCATAGGTTTACGCAACAGCGGTGCCCAAGCGATTGTTTTATGCGCTAATACTCTGCATTTAATTGCCGATGAAGCCGAAAAGGCAATTGGATTACCCGTAATAAATATCGCGACAGCGACGGCAAAAGTTATTAATAGTCACGGACTTACCACGGTGGGTTTGCTGGGTACAAAGTTTACCATGGAGCATACTTTTTTCACCGATAAACTATCGGCAGCAGGTATTGAACCATTAACACCCAACCAAACCGACAGGGATTTTATCCACCAAACCTTAATGGACGAACTGGGCAAAGGCATATTTTTACCTGAAACCAAAGCCCGTTATCTGCAAATAATTGACAGTTTGATACAACAAGGCGCCCAGGGCATTGTATTAGGATGCACCGAAATACCTTTGCTGATAAAGCCGGAAGATACAGCCGTCATTCAGTTTGACACCACGCAGATCCATTCGGCCGCCGCGGTGGAGTTTGCTTTGGGTTAAGCCGCAAAGCTGATTTTTTCTAATATTTCTTAAACTGCAAAAATTGCATACTTTTAGTGTGCAATGCAAGAAAAAAATAACCCTAAAACCATCCGCGCCTGGGCAATGTTCGACTGGGCAAATTCGGCTTATAACCTCGTAATTACAACAACCGTTTTTCCGGCTTATTATGTAGCTATAACAGAAAATGCCAACAATGGCAACCAGGTAAGCTTTTTTGGTCATAGTTTTATAAACACAGCGCTAACAAATTATGCTTTGGCTGCTGCCTATATGATCATGGTACTTTTGCTGCCTATACTAAGTTCTATTGCCGACTATCGTGGTAATAAAAAGGTATTTATGCAGTTTTTTACCCTGTTGGGTTCAGTTGCCTGTTGTGGCTTATTCTTTTTCAATGCAGAACGCATTGAATGGGGCGTAATTTGTTTTGCACTGGCCGCAATTGGGTACAGCGGGGGCTTTGTATTTTATAACTCCTATCTACCGGAAATTGCGACGCTTGACATGCAGGATAAAGTTAGCGCAAAGGGTTTTACTTATGGTTATATAGGTAGCGTATTGTTGCAGCTTATTTGTTTTGCCTTTGTGTTGAAGCCTGAAATATTCGGTATTACCGATAAGGCCCTTCCTGCGCAGCTTTCCTTCCTGTTAGTTGGTTTATGGTGGATCGGTTTTGCTGCTATACCTTTTTCCGTCCTGCCAAAAGGCAGCCCCAATGCACAAACACATCAGCATAATATAATAAAAGGTGGTTTTATTGAACTTGGCAAAGTGTGGGTAAAAATTAAAAGCATGCCTTTATTAAAACGATATTTACCCTCGTTCTTTTTCTATTCGATGGGGGTGCAAACCATTATGCTGGTTGCAACGGCCTTTGCCGCCAAAGAATTGCATATGAAAACACCAGAGTTGATTGCCATCATCCTTATTATACAAATCGTTGCCATTGGGGGCGCAACGCTCATGTCGCGCCTGTCTGATAAATATGGTAATGTTCGCGTTTTGATATTTGTGGTTTTCATGTGGATCGGGATCTGTATAGCCGCTTATTTCACCACAACATCTACCCAGTTTTATATCATTGCCGTTATTGTGGGTTTGGTAATGGGAGGGATCCAATCACTTTCCCGCTCAACCTATTCAAAGTTTCTGCCACAGAATATCCCGGATACCGCTTCATTCTTCAGCTTTTACGATGTTACCGAAAAGCTGGCCCTTGTGGGCGGTTTGTTCAGTTTCGGCTTGATAGAAGAACTTACCGGAAGCATGCGTAATTCTACTCTCGTTTTAGGGTTGTTCTTCGTTGTCGGGCTCATCTTATTGTTTTCTTTATTAAGAACAGAGCAGAAACTGCAGAAAAATTCAGAATTTAGCGCTCTTTAAAGATTTGTGCAGATGACAATTGAATTATTTATCCCCTGTTTTATAGATCAGTTGTATCCCGATACTGCTTTTAACACCGTAAAGGTGCTTGAAAAGGCCGGCTGTACCGTAAATTATAACCCCGAACAAACCTGCTGCGGCCAACCCGCTTTTAACGCCGGTTTTTGGGATGATGCCAAAGCAGTAGGCAGCAAATTTCTGAATGATTTTAAGGAGGATAGTATAATTGTATCGCCGTCGGCGTCATGCACCGGTATGGTAAGGAATTATTATAACGACCTGTTTACCAACACCACATCGCACAATAAATGCCGCAACATACAAAGTAATATTTACGAGCTGAGCGATTTTTTGGTGAACATTTTACAGGTTGATTATTTTGGCGCCGAGCTGGAAGGCCGTGCCGTTTACCATGATAGCTGCGCCGGCCTGCGCGAATGTAAAATTAAAGACGAACCCCGCCAGTTACTGTCAAAAGTGTTAGGCCTGGAGCTGGTCGACCTGAAAGATAACGAAACCTGCTGCGGCTTTGGTGGCACTTTTGCCGTTAAGTTTGATGGCATATCAACCGCTATGGCCCAGCAAAAGGTAGATAACGCTATTGCTGCCAAAGCGGATTATATCATCTCTACCGATGCATCATGCCTGTTACACTTGCAAGGATATATCGATAAAAACAACCTGCCTATTAAAACCATCCACATAGCCGATGTTTTGGCGCACGGGTGGGGGAATGTGTAATACTATTCAGCTGACGATGCTAAAATATCAGCTTGAAATCAAAAGCGACTTTGATCTGGATACTATAAGAGAGCGGATAGTTACTATTCTGAAAAAAAGAGAATATGGCGACGTGAAAGTATTTTACAACATGGTTTCCTTTGATAATGCATACAATTTCAATAGATGGCGCTACACTCCAGTTAAAGTAGAAAAAGGAACGTTTTACCTGAAAGCTGAAAACGATCTGGTAACCGTACAATTCGCCTATAAAATCCCTTACTTAAACTTAATATTTGCTCTTTTGGGTACTATAGTTTTTGGTATTTTTATTGATTTCAAATTTTTCTTTCTTTCGGCTTTGGCGATTGTTGGATGGATATTCCAATACGTTATCTCGAAACTTGAAGCGCAAGAGTTAATCGCTTTCTGCCAGAAAAAAGTATAGATGTTATCCCCTTTGTTGGTGTCCTCACCAACAAACCGTCTTGCATTCAACGTTATTTAATACCTGTCCTAACTGTTGTTGGTGAGGACACCAACAACGGTGGAATTATTTAGCCTCTTGCGTATTTTCTTGATAATAATCTTGTCGCAAATTACCTGTTATATTGTCTTAAATTGCCTCGCATTTTATCATTCCTCCAACGTAAATTTGATAATCTAATCAAAACAATCCATGAAAGCATTAAGGGTACACTACACCACCACAGCCGAATTCGCACCTGTAAACCAGGCCAACATTGCGGGCATTGTAAACGAATTAAAAGAACTAAACCACCCCGGTATTAAATATAGCACCTGGCTGCTGCCCGACGGGAAAACCTTTATGCATTTCGACCAGTTTGAAAACGAAGAAGCGCATGATGTTTTAACATCATTAGCGTCTTTCAAAAAGTTTGATGAAGAGCTTTGGGCAAGCGGCTTAGAGACTGAACCCGTGTTAGAGCATATTACTTTAGTGGCCGCGACAGAAGAGTTTTTTGAATAACACACTTTCATGTTGGTGTCCTCACCAACAAGCCGTCATACGTCCAAACTATGTTCAAATAGGGGCGAAAAAAGGCGTTTTAAGAACGTTCCTGGGCGTTAATATTGCGATACTTTTGCGTCTATGCGTCAAATTTCTTACAACTCGTAAGCCACAGCTTTCTCCGGGATGGTGACTTTATAACCATCCTGCTCCAATGCATCTGCCATGGCCTGCATGCTGGTGGCCTCGCCATGTACCAAATAAACGCCTTTAAGCTTGTTTACGTCCTGAGCCTTAATGTTATTCAACAGATCTTCGTGATCGCCGTGGGCGCTTAAAACATCCGTTTGCTTGATAGTTGCATAAACAGACAGATCGCGGTCTTTAATATGTACGATAGGATCGCCGCGCAACAGGCGGTGGCCCAGCGTACCTTTAGCGCAATACCCTATAAATAGGATGGTGCAATAGTAGTTCTGAATATTGTAGAAAAGGTGATCCTGGATCCGTCCGCCCTCTAACATACCAGCTGATGATATAATGATACAGGGCTCGTAGTAATTGGATACCTGCCTGCTATCTTTTAAAGTTTCCACGTAAGTAAGGTGTTCAAATTCAAACTCGTCGCCTTGTTTGTTGTAAAACTCCTGTGCTTCGGCGTTTACCAGGTTGTGGTGTTTACGGTATAAACTGGTAGCCCTTGCAGCCATGGGGCTATCCACAAAAACCTTAACAGGAGGGAGCAAGCCGCTATTGAAGATCTTATTTAGCGCAAATACCAGCGATTGTGTACGGCCAATACTAAATGCGGGGATAATTAACCGGCCTTGTTCTACCACACAAACCTTTTCAATGGTTTCTATCAAAGTTTCCTGTACTGATTTGCCTTTGCTATGCATTCTGCCGCCATAGGTAGATTCTGATACGATATAGTCGACCGGTGGCAGCGGATCCGGATCGTTTAATACCGGATAGTTTTTGCGGCCAATATCGCCGGTAAAGGCAATAGATTTCTCTGTGCCTTCATCATTTACCTTTAATACTGCCGCGGCCGCACCAAGTAGGTGTCCCGCAGGGATAAAGGTTAGTTCGATGTCGCCGGTAATGCGGAAAGGTTTGTTATAAGCAATGGTGACAAAGCGTTCTACCGTATCCATTACATGCTTTTGCAGATATAATGGCTGCGGACCGCCCGCACTATGTTTATGTTTACGCCTGTTACGGTGATTACCTTTTTGCGCTTTCTGCAGGAAGATGTTTACGGAATCGAGCAATAACAGCTCCGTTAGATCTGCGGTAGGGGGAGTACAAAGGATCTGGCCGTTAAAACCCATGCGTACCAGTGTAGGCAAGTTGCCCGAGTGGTCGATATGCGCGTGTGTTAATATAACAACGTCTATCTCTTCGGGCCGGAAGCCAAAATCTTCGTTAACCTGTATATTATGATCTTTCTCGTAATCGAGGCCGCAATCTATCAGTATTTTATATTGACCTACCTGAAGCAGGTGCATGCTGCCCGTTACCTGTTGGGCAGCGCCGTGTATAGTTAGTTTCATTTATTTAGTTCGCAGGCAACATACAAGGGTATGCGGCCTCATGCAATAATAACGATTAATCCTTAAATTTTAAGGGATTTTGGCTGCACTGTTCATGTCTTGTTCCACTAAAATATGGAACAAACGGAACAAGTGGAACATTTTGATAATCAATAGGTTAATACCGACATAATCCTGTCAGTACCTAAACAAATACTTAGTAATTTTATTGTTAAAAAACTAATATACAGTGCTTTATGTAATTTTAATTTTTGTTCCACTTTTTTCGAAATTGAACAAAAACAGCGCCTATAAAAAAAGATTTTTTTAGCCCTTTTTCGACTTTATTTCGGCCTATTTTAGGCACTATAAAGTTAACTACAAGCCAAAAAGGATATTTAGTTATTTTAAATTAAACATTTGATTTATATATAATTACAATTTTAACACATGTTCCACTTTGTTCCATGGTGAACAAAAAATGAACAAGCATTTTAGTATAACCCGACAATTTCCTGACTATTTTCCAGAGGACTTCTCAACAACAGATTTTCTAAAAGAAACAAGTCAGCAACAACAATAAGCTCCAATTTTGGTTCTGCAATATTTGAAGCTCAATTCGCCTACATTGCGTCACTTATGAAATAATCATCTAACCTTAAGCGTTATTTGGGTTTTTAGGCTATGAAAAGGAGTTGTTTGGGGGCTGGGATGGCAGCGCTGTTGCTGACGGCGATCGCGGGTTGTGGCTTGGTAAAGTCAGTGGGTAAAAATCCGAAAGGTGAAGCGCTCGCCCGGTTAGACACTTTGCCTAATTACAAAAATGGCGGTTTCGAAAATTTGGCTGAACGTAACGACTCGACAGTGAAGCGCAACAAGTTGCTTTTGTTGTTACACAATCGCTCTAAAACCACCAGGCCTTCTCATGGCCTGCCATGGGTTAAAACTAATCTGAGAACACTTGCAGCCCCTGCACCAATCGTAGTTTGGTTCGGGCATTCGTCTTTGCTGATCAAAGCCAGACAGGGTAACATACTCATTGATCCTGTTTTTAGCAATCATGCCGGGCCTGTGCCCGGATTGGTTACGGCATTTCAAGGAACTACCAATTACCACGCTAAGGATATGCCGCCAATTGATGTACTGATCATTTCCCATGACCACTATGATCACATGGATTATCGGACCCTGAAAAGATTGAAAGACCATATTAAAACGGCGGTAGTGCCAATGGGTGTAGGTTCGGATCTGGTGTATTGGGGATTTGATCCTAAAAAGATCATCGAACTGAATTGGAACCAATCGGTTACGCTGCCTGGTGGTCTCCGGGTCACCGCTACGCCGGCGCAACACCGCAGCAACCGCACTTATTCTAAAGCAAATAAAACGCTCTGGGCATCTTATGTGATAGAGGCAGATAATTACAGGCTGTTTTATGGTGGCGATAGTGGTTACGGGCCACTCTTTAAACAAATAGGCCAACAATATGGCCCATTCGATCTGGCTTTCCTGGAATGCGGACAGTACAGTCCGAATTGGCCATGGGCACATCTGTGGCTTGGGCAAGCTGCCCAGGCAGCAGTTGACCTGCGGACCCGTTTACTGCAGCCTATCCATTGGGCTAAGTTTGAAGCATCTGATCAAACCTGGAACGAACCTATCAAAAAACTCCTGCCCGCTGCCGAAAAGCTGGGTATCCCGGTAAACGTCCCGCGTATAGGGGAGCCTTATACTTTGGGTGATCCGCCCAGGAAGGTAGTTTGGTGGGATTTTTAATAAATTATTTGAGCTGATAACCTAACCGGTAGAGATTCCTTACGGCAATAATCCGCATGCCTC
This sequence comes from Mucilaginibacter sp., assembly GCF_028288105.1. Classification (GTDB taxonomy): domain Bacteria; phylum Bacteroidota; class Bacteroidia; order Sphingobacteriales; family Sphingobacteriaceae; genus Mucilaginibacter. Next base: position 22,695 of record NZ_JAQBOI010000223.1, read on the forward strand.
TTCCGACTTAAGACTTTCGACTTTTCCATTAACTCTGTGCGGTCTCGAATTGCAGCTGGCTTAAATACCGGTATAAGCCCTGCTCATTTGCTATCAGCTCCCGGTGGTTACCGGTTTCGATGATGTTACCTTTTTCCAGTACAATGATCTTATCCGCTTCGCGGATAGTGGATAAGCGGTGGGCGATAATGATAGATGTACGGCCTTTCATCAGCACTTCCAAAGCTTCCTGTACCAAACGTTCGGATTCCGAGTCGAGCGATGAGGTTGCTTCATCCAATATCAGTATAGCCGGGTTTTTGAGCAATGCACGGGCTATGGCAATACGCTGACGTTGTCCGCCGGATAGTTTTATGCCGCGCTCACCAACAACGGTATCGTACCCTTCCGGGAAAGAGGTGATGAACTGGTCGGCATTGGCTTTTTTGGCCGCCGCTACAATTTCTTCTTTGCTTGCACTCAGTTTACCGTAGGCAATATTCTCTAATATAGTACCGCCAAACAGCAGTACATCCTGTGGAACAATGGCTACCTGATTACGGATATCTGTTAGGGCATATTCATCGGCATCCAGTCCGTCAAAATAAATGCTCCCGCTTTGCGGATGGTAAAATTGGAGTATCAACGCGGCCATGGTAGATTTACCCGAACCGCTTGGCCCCACAATAGCTACCCGCTGCCCGGCCTCGGCAGTAAAAGAAATATCTTTCAAAACCGTTAGCTCCGCACGCGATGGATAGGCAAATACCACGTTATTGAACGCCAGGTTACCATAAATTTTCTGTTTAACAACATTATCGATAGCGTTAATAGAAACATCTTCGCCTTTCTCATCCAGTATCTCTAAAACACGCTCGCTGGCACCAACAGCTTTCTGGAGGTTAGCATATAAATCCGGGAAACTACCCATTGCAGCACCTACAAAAATCGAGTACATGATAAAAGTGGTAAGATCGCCAAAGTACATTTCGTGGTTATGCACCAGTACAGAGCCATACCATATTACGCCTACAAACGTCCCAAACAAACAGAATACTATAAAGGAAGCGAATACGCCCCTGAATTTTGCACCGCGCACAGCAATATTTACCACATCGCGCAAGATCTTGTTATAACGGTTAGCTTCGAATGATTCATTTACAAAAGCCTTGACATTGGCAATACCCTGTAAGGTTTCTTCGATAATGGTATTAGACTCGGCCAGCTTATCTTGCGCCTGCCTTGACAGGTTGCGTATAAAACGGCCAAAAACAACTGCAAATGCAATAAGAAAAGGCAATATAGCCAATACCGCAAGTGTAAGTTTTATAGAAACTATGGCCAATAATACCACACTGCCTATCATAATTACCAGTTGCCTTACCATTTCGGCAATGGTTGTGGTTAAGGTATCCTGTATCTGCGAAAGATCTGCAGAGATGCGGCTGTTCAGTTCACCAACCCTGCGGTTAGCAAAAAAATTCATGGGTAGGGTTATCAGTTTAAAATAGGTATCGCGCCTAATATCGGCCAGTGATTTTTCTGCAACCTGTACAAACCAAACTATTCTGAAAAATGATATAAAAGCCTGGCCAAACAACAAAACCATGCCGGTAATACCTATCAATGTTATGCTATGTGGTAAAAAGGAGTATTTGTATTTATCCTGCGCGGCATCAATTAAAGCGCCTAATATAGCAGGGAAGGCAAGGCCAACCAGGCTCGATATAAACAGGAATAATAAACCGGCTATAAATTTGCCCCGATATGGTTTTATATAGGTGAGTAGTTTGGCTACCTTCTGTAAACTTTGTGAATTTATTTTTGCTTTGGGTAATTCTGCTTCTGCCTTACTGCCACTGTTCAGTCGTCCTCTTGCCATTTATATTTTGATGTACTATTTTAATTAAAACGTAAAATTAAGCCTTTCTTTTCCTTTTAATGACCAATAGCACTAAAATTGACGCAAGCATGAAACCAAATACTATAATAGATAGTACTTTTCTCTTCTCATAATCTTCAATTTGCTTTTTTAGCTGGGCACTTAAGGTTTCGTTTTGCTTACGATAACTGTTAATGGTATTCATGTAACTAATACGTGCTTTTTCAACTTCCTTCACATTGTTCTCGACCTGCTTCTTTTGATATGCGGTATAATTCAATTGCGATGTGCGGTAGTCAAAAAGTTTCTTCAGCTCTATGAAGATCTCATCGTCGGTATCCACAATATCCATCAGAATATCGTTTGATTTGCGGATATCGTTTTTGGTTTGCATGTGGAATATGCCACTGCGTTTGGTAAGGCTGCTATCGTACTGGCTAAACTTTACCTTGCGGGCAGCAAGCATAGCGTTTATCTTGCTGCGTTGTTTGTTATATGCAACCGAGTCTGTATTTACCTGTGCAAAAACACCGGCGCTAAAAAGCAGGAGGGAAGTCAATAACAATAAATGTTTCATAGCCCTTAGTCTATTGAAAATCAATAATTACGCTATCGCCAAGGTTTAGGCCTAAAAGTCCGCTGGCGTTGCCTTTGTTTATGGCAATCTCCAGGTGGTCGCTTATACCGAACAGACAAAGTTTTTCGCCTTCGGGTACTTCATTATAATGCCAGCTTAGCTGGGTTATGGTTTCGTTACGTTTAAAGTAAAGTACAAAACGCCTGCCTTGCTGCACACGGTTAAAAAACTCTTTGGTAACATTGGTTATTACATTCTGGAACGAATCGATATAGATCACCGCCCCTTTAATTAAATTCTTTTCTATAACGGGCTGCAAGTTCATTTTGTTTTCAACACTGGTTACCGGTAAGCCTATCTCGGCCAAAGTTCCGCCGTTGGCTAAATGGCAGGCGGCCTTCACAAAAATATCTGCCAGCGGGAAATGCAAAAACTTCAAATCCTGTATAATATTAATTTCCACAATCTCTTCCGGGTCCTGGTCAAACATCAGCGAAAATATGCCATTATCGGCACCAACAAAGTAGTGGTTTTTGTACTTAACGGCCAGGTAACGGGTATAGGTATTGTACACAGTATCAATACCTATAAGGTGTACGGTATTGTCTGGAAAATAGTAAAAACTGTTCTTTAAAATAAAGGCGGCCTGTTGCACATTAAAGGCGGCAACATTGTTAGTAATATCTACAATATTTACCGTTGGGAGCAATTTATAAATACTACCTTTAAGGGCAGCCTGATAAATATCTTTATCGCCCAGATCAGTAGTTAAAGTTATAATTGCCATTAATTTTGTAAATATTTATTGCTAATCTTGTAAAGCATTTAAAGGTGCAAATATTCAATTTTTAATTCATAAAAATTCGCAAACTGACAAAAATCAATTAGTATTGAACGAGCTAAAGTTATCAATTGAGCAAATAAACCCCGCAGTATTATGGGGACCGAATAACGATCATTTCGAGATCATAAAGAAGCAATTCCCTAAGCTTAAATTAGTTGCACGTGGCAGCGAAGTAAAAGTTTTAGGTGATGAGCACGAACTAACCGTTTTCCAGGAAAAATTTGATTACCTGGTGCAGCATGTAGAAAAATTTGAGAGCTTAAATGTTATTGATGTGGAGCGGATATTAGGCGCTAAGCCTACTACCAAACCTGCAGCAGCAGGCGAAAGCACACCTGATAAATTTGCAAGTGGCGAAGTTTTGGTATTTGGCCCCAACGGTATTATGGTTAGGGCGCGCACGCCGAACCAGCACCGCATGGTTGATAGCCTGAGCAAAAACGACATCTTGTTTGCTATTGGGCCCGCGGGTACTGGTAAAACATACACCGCTGTAGCATTAGCTGTTAGGGCTTTAAAAAACAAAGAGATAAAACGTATTATACTTACCCGCCCGGCTGTTGAGGCAGGGGAGAACCTGGGCTTTTTACCGGGTGACCTGAAGGAAAAGATAGATCCATATCTGCGTCCATTATATGACGCGCTGGATGATATGATACCGGCCGAAAAGCTAAAACTTTATCTGGAGAACCGCACAATTGAGATTGCACCGCTTGCATTTATGCGTGGCCGTACACTTGACAATTGTTTTGTGATTTTAGATGAAGCGCAAAATGCTACAGATATGCAGCTAAAAATGTTTTTGACCCGTATGGGGCCATCTGCTAAATTCATAGTAACGGGTGATGTAACACAGATAGATCTGCCAAAGAAACAGCAATCGGGACTTTATACCGCCTTGCGGATATTAACAGACATAAAGGGTATTGATATTGTTTACCTGAGCGGCGAAGACGTTGTACGCCACAAACTGGTGAAACGCATTCTGGAAGCTTACGGAGATATTCAATAATTAGAACAAGACTTTTAGAGTCAGGAATCAAGACAGGATCTATCTTATCTTGATTCTTGCCTCGATTCTCATATAACATGGACGCAATAAAAGAAACACACTTTAACTTTAAGGGACAAACCAATTACTACAAGGGTAAAGTCCGCGATGTTTATACAATACAGGATAAATACCTGGCAATGGTGGTTACCGACCGTATATCGGCCTTTGATGTGGTATTGCCCGAAGCTATCCCTTACAAAGGGCAGGTATTAAACCAGATAGCTGCTAAATTTTTACAGGCTACATCTGATATAGTACCTAACTGGGTAATAAACGTACCCGACCCAAGTGTTACTATCGGCCGCATTTGCGAACCTTTTAAGGTGGAAATGGTGATAAGAGGGTACTTAGCCGGCCATGCCGCGCGTGAGTACGCTTTAGGCAAACGCCAGGTTTGTGGTGTTACTTTGCCCGAAGGTTTAAAAGAGAATGATATTTTGCCGGAACCTATCATTACACCAACTACAAAAGCATCGGTAGGGCATGACGAGGATATATCCCGTGAGGAAATACTGAAACAAGGTATTGTAAGCGAAGCAGATTACGTTCAATTGGAAAACTATACCCGCCAATTATTTAAACGTGGTACCGAAATAGCCGCCAAACAAGGCCTTATTTTGGTAGATACCAAATATGAATTTGGTAAGGTTGGCGATACCATTTACCTGATAGATGAAATACATACGCCAGATTCATCAAGGTATTTTTACAGCGAGGGTTATGCTGAGCGCCAGGCAAGCGGCGAAGCTCAAAAACAACTCTCGAAAGAATTTGTTAGAAAATGGCTTATCGAAAACGGTTTCCAGGGTAAGGACGGGCAAAAGGTTCCGGAGATGACAAAAGAAATTGTACAGTCTATATCAGAACGATATATTGAACTTTATGAACAAATTACAGGCGAAGCTTTTGTTAAACACGAGCTTACTGATGTAGTAAAAAGAGTTGAAAACTCAATTAATAAGGCTTTGGCTATTTTGTAATTCTTTAATTAAAGATAAATTAATTATATCTTAGCTTTTTAATTATAGCAATATGAAATTCACGGTTGACAAACACGAGAAATATATTCTAATCAAGCTTAACGAATCAAAATTAAACTCTTTGGTTACGCCTCAGCTAAAATCCGAGTTAATACTGATCAATACAGAAGGGCAGAGGAATATCATCCTTGATCTTTCGCAAGTGAAATTTGCAGATTCATCTGGCTTAAGCAGTTTATTAGTAGGGCATCGTTTATGTAAAAATGCAACCGGTTCATTTATACTGTGTGGCTTAAATGAAGCTGTTTCCCGCTTAATTACAATATCTCAGCTTGATAATGTACTTTCTATTGTTCCAACATGCGAAGAAGGCATCGACCTTATTTTTATGGAAGAGATAGAAAAAGAACTGAAGAAGGAAGTTAGATAATAACCTGTTTACCCCCGGTATGAAATTTGAAGTTACAATACTGGGCAGCAGTTCTGCGACCCCTATTTTTAACAGGAACCCAACTGCGCAGATACTTAATATAAACGAAAAGCTTTATTTAGTTGACTGCGCCGAAGGTACCCAGCAGCAAATGCTGCGCTTTGATATTAAAGCCAACCGCATAGATCACATTTTTATTAGCCATTTACATGGCGACCATTATCTTGGTTTGGTTGGCCTGCTATCATCAATGCACCTTAACGGCCGCAAAAAAACTTTAAAAGTATTTTGCCCGCCACCTTTAAAAGAGATTGTAGACCTGCAATTAAAATATTCTGAAACCACACTGAACTATCCTGTCGAGTTCATTTTTACCGATGCTACCAGCAGGGGGGTGATATTAGAAAACCAGGATATTTTTGTAGAAACTATTCCACTTAATCACCGTATTCCCTGCACCGGCTTTTTATTCAGGCAGAAAAAACGTTTAAGGAAACTGATCAAAGAAAAGATAGAGGAACTGCAAATACCAATTCCATATTATACAGCAATTAAAAAGGGTAACGATTACGAAGCTCCCGATGGTAGTATTTATAAGAATAGCGTACTTACTATTGAACCCCAGGAGCCTAAATCATACGCTTACGTATCAGATACGCTTTACAATGAAAACTATTTGCCGCAGATAAATGCTGTAACGCTGCTTTACCACGAAGCTACTTTTTTGAATGATATGCTGGATAGGGCAAACCAAACCCACCATACAACCGCATTGCAGGCTGGCGAGGTAGCTGTAAAAGTAAATGCAGGTAAATTGATTATAGGTCATTTCTCGGCCCGTTACAAAACCCTTAATGAGTTGCTGGACGAAGCACAAAGCGTTTTCCCCAATACAGAGCTTGCTGTAGAAGGAAAAACATTTGTGATATCAGAGTGATTTTTCAGTTGGCAGTAAGCAGTTTAAACTACTCACCATTCACTGCTCACAACACTTAATCTGCTTTTTTACCAAATACCGAGAAGTGTACATAACGGCTTGGGTGTGCTTTAATATCAAGGAAAAGGTTATTTAGGTTGCCCGAAGCCGTGTTAAGATTATCGTACATCTTAGTATCGTTAAGCAATAAACCCAAAGATCCTTGTGTGCTGTTGATCTTGGCCATAGTAGCTTGCAGATCGGCTACGGCTTTATTGGCATTATCTAAGGTTCCTTTAATATTTGAATTAGCCAGATCGGTACTAACCCTTTCAAAATTGGTAGAAATACCCGTTAAACTTGCTGTGCTGGTTTTTAAATTACTTGATGCAATATCTGCATTAGCCATTATAGAGTTGATATGGCTGCTTTGCGCGCCAACTATGGCATCTATCTTTTTGGTAGTACCTTCTAATGTTTGTAAGGAATTTGCAATACTGGTGAAACTACGATCAACATTTGCCTGAAACTTTGGGTTCATAATTTTATTAATAGCACCCAAAGCAGAATCAACCTTAGTTATTAATACTTCCGCTTTCTTTTGAATTGGCTGCAGGCTTTCTGCCAGGCTGCCTTGTATATCAGCGCGTAAGGTATCCTGGTCGGCGGCATATTTGGTACTATTACCTAATTCAAAAACAATAGCCTTGCTGCCTAAAAGATCGGTGCTTTGTAGTTTGGCTAAAGTATTATCGGGTATGTTATATTGCTTATCTACTTTAAACTCAACAGTGGTGCGGCCATCAGCATGCAACTCCATTTTTGATACCCTGCCTATTTGAAAACCATTCACCAAAACAGGCTTTGATATGGTTAAGCCTTCAACGCTACGGTAAATGGCGTAAAATTTATTGGCAGATGAGAAAACATCATTCCCACGTAAAAAGCTGTATCCTAATATTAATATGGTTATAGATATTGCGGTTAATGCCCCAATTTTAGTTTCGTTAGAAATTTTCATAGGTATGTGTATAGGTTGCAGGCATTAAGCCGATAATATTATTGTGTTACTACTTGTTCTACTTCTTTTTTATAATTGATCAAGGCCCTCACTATCGAGTTCACAATCTCATTCTGGCCAGCTTCCGAGTTTAAATACTCTTCATCATCGTGGTTATTTATATAACCCGTTTCTACCAGTACCGATGGCATTGCTGTATGGTCAAGCACAAATAGCACCTGTTCCCGCACACCTTCGCTTCGGCGGCCATCACCATCGGTAAACTCCGTATTTATTAAGTTGGCCAGGTGTATGCTTTGTTTACGGTATTTGTTTTTAAATGCGTTAAGCAAAATAACCGATGCTGGGTCGTCCGGGTCATAACCATTATACTGCTCTTTGTAGTTTTTATCCTCATACAATTCGGCGTTTTCACGAAGCGCTTCAATTTGCGGGCCTATTCTTTTTGTGCTGTAAACAAGCAGTAAAGGCCCTTTGCCTGAACGGTCTGGAACCGAAACTGTTTTGTATATAGGTATTTTTTTGCCCCTTTTGCCTTTTTTGTAACCGACTATTTCGGTACGGCGCCTGTCTGACAACGAGTTACAATGTATAGAAATAAACACATTACCATGATTGGAGTTGGCAATATCCGCCCTTGAACGGAAGGCTATGTCATCATCGGTAGTACGTGTCATGATAACGTTAACATCATTCATTTCTTTTTCTATCGCTTTCTGCAATTTAAGTGCTATTGCAAGCGTTACATTTTTTTCAACTGAATAAGAGCCGAATGCACCCGTTTTTTTACCGCCATGGCCTGCATCAACAATAATGGTTTTAAGTTTAAAACTATTATTTACAACGGTATCCTTTTTTATGTAATCTTTTGATGTGAACGAAAACAATGAGAAGCAAACTATTATCGCGGCAAAGCCACAAATCATTCTTTTCAACCTGTTCAATATTTTATTTTTCATTATGTTTGAACGCTGTTAACTGTACCTGCAAAAATACTATTCATAATCAATTTTGAAATTAGTTAGGCTTTTTTTTCTACTTGCACTTATATTAATGGTTAATGTGATAGCCTCTGCACAAACAGGCAATCAAAATGTAACTGTTAAAGATACTATTATTAAGCCTGATTCTGCCAGGAATAAGAAATTGCCCGGCACTAAAAGCCAGGCGCCGGCTGCAAATGCCCAAAAATCGGGGCGCAGCTTTACCGCTCCAAACTCAGTTCTTTCTACAAAAAAGGATACTACGCCAAGTGCTGGTGGCCTTAAATCAATTGGTAAAGCTATAGCCGAAGATTCATCATTTGTAGATAATGATAACAAAATAAAATACCTATACGGCAAGGCGCATGTTACTTATGAGGATTTTGAACTGGATGCTGAATTTATTCGTGTTGATGAAAACAAGCACCAAATATTTGCCCGCGGTGCTATTGACCCAAAAACAAGGCGATATATAGGCAGGCCTTTATCAAAACAAGGCACCGAAAAGCCGGTTGCGTCAGATTCCCTGCTTTTTGATTACAAGACCAAAAAAGGGAAAATATGGAACCCGGCATCAGAGCAGGAAGGTAACTTTATATCCGGCGGGCAGGCAAAAAGACTCAACGAAACCGAGGTAGCTTACCGCAATGTAATTTTTAGTACCTGCGATCTGCCTTTCCCTGATACACACTTTGGCATAGTTATTACAAAGGGTATCGGTCAAAAAAATCGTATTATTTCGGGGCCGGCATATTTGGAAATTGCTGGCGTGCCTTTACCATTGGCTATCCCGTTTGGTTTTTTCCCAAAGCCAGATTCACGTACATCAGGGGTTATATTGCCAACGTTTGGGGAAGATGCAAAACTTGGCTTTTATTTACGTAACCTGGGTTATTACATTGGCTTAAATGATAATATTGATGTTACAACTATGGCCAGCTTGTATTCAAAAGGGTCGTACGAGTTAAGCTCTAACATACGGTATTTAAAACGTTACAAGTATGGTGGCAATTTAACGTTAAGTTATGGCTCGCATAATTATGGCCTGGCCGGCGATCCGGCTGTAAAAGATTTTAATGTTGCATGGACACATTCACAAGACCCAAATGCTAACCCCGGTACAACATTTAGCGCATCGGTTAATGCAGGTACGCAAAGTTTTTACAGGAACAGCCCGGGGCAAAGTAATTATAACCTGGAATCACTTACCCAAAATAACTTAAGATCCAGTATATCTTACGGGAGAGTATGGGCAGGAACGCCATTTAACCTTAACGTGAGTTTAGGCCACAGCCAGGATCTTACCAAAAAAACAGTTACCCTGGAGCTTCCTACATTTAGTTTCAACATGTCAACATTGAGTCCATTTGATTCTAAAGACCGTGTTGGTGAGCAAAAATGGTATCAGCGTATTACTGTTGGTTATAGTTTGGTTGGTACAAACAAACTGAATGATATTCCCGAATCAGAGTTATTTAAAGCAAACACTTTCAGTAAACGCTTACAAAATGGCTTACAACACCAAATACCGATTGCCTTTAATAGTACTTTTCTGAAATACTTTCAATTTAGCACAGGCGCTAACTATACCGAACGCTGGTATATGCAAACCATCCGCAGAAGGTTTGACAGGGGTAGCGTTGCCGGCCAGGTATTACCGGTTACCGATACCATTGCAGGCTTTGCCCGTGCAGGCGAGTATAGCTTAAATGCAAGCGTCTCTACAAAAATATATGGTACAATACCTTTTAAGAAAGGTAATATAAAAGCTATCAGGCATGTATCAACACCGTCTATCAGCTTTAACTACCGCCCGGATTTTGGCGACCCAAGTTATGGCTATTACAAAACAGCCGTTAGCAGCGCCACAGTTCCGTATCCATATTATGCACAACGATATTCCATTTTTGAGCAATCAGTTTATGGCGGGCCTTCACCGGGCAAACAAGCGGGTATAGGCTTCTCGCTCGATAATACTATTGAAGCAAAGGTTAAGGCGAAAAGTACAGATACATCTGGTGTGGACAGGAAGATACCTATTCTGCAAGGTTTAACTTTTTCTACCTTTTATAATTTCGCGGCTGACTCCCTAAAGCTTTCGAATATTAACTTTTCGGGCCATACAGCAATCTTAAACCAAAAGGTCAACATCAATTTTAGCGGCTCATTTGACCCATATGTTACGCAGGTGCGCGATTCAATTTCAAACGGACGCTTACAAAACTATATCAGAAAGATAAACCGCTATAGCTGGCAGGATGGTAAATTACCTATGCTTGCTAACTTTAGTTTCTCTATGAGCGGGAGTTTAAACCCGGCAACTTTTAGGCCTAAAAACGTAGTGCCCGTTGGTACTACACTGCAAACAATGGACCCCAACCAGGCACAAAGGCTGGCCATGATAAACAGTGATCCCGGTGCGTATATCGATTTTAATATCCCCTGGAATATCTCCCTTAATTATAGCTTTAATTACAGCAACAACATTATAAACAGCTCATCAAGTAATACAGTGATGTTAAGCGGAGATGTAAGTATTACTCAAAAATGGAAAATACAATATAATAGCAACTACGATCTTAAAGCAGGAAAGCTATCTGATGCTACATCTTTCGCTATCTATCGCGACCTGCACTGCTGGGACTTATCGGTTCAATGGCTGCCTTTTGGGTTTTATAAATCATACAACGTTACCTTAAAGGTAAAGGCATCTATCTTGCAAGATCTTAAGTTAAGTAAACGCAGCGATTATACCAATAATCAAAATTTTAATTAAACATGCTCGCAGAGATAATAACTATTGGCGATGAAATATTAATAGGGCAAATTGTTGATACAAATTCTGCCTGGATGGCCCAAAAGTTAAATGAGGAAGGTATAAGAGTAAAGCAGATATCGTCAGTGTCTGACGATCGTCAACACATACTTACCGCCCTTGCCGAAGCCACAACCCGTGCAGATATCATTTTTATTACAGGAGGACTTGGCCCCACTAAAGACGATATTACCAAACAAACCCTTGCCGAATACTTTAATGTTAAACTGGTTTTAAATGATGATGCCCTAAATAATGTACTTAATATATTTAAGCGTTATAACAGGCCACTGCTTGAGGTAAACCGTAAACAGGCCGAAGTTCCCGAAAACTGTGAAATAATACTAAATAACAATGGTACCGCACCGGGTTTGTGGTTTAATGTTAATGGTAAAATATACGTATCAATGCCGGGTGTTCCCTTCGAGATGAAGTACATGATGGAGGAAACGGTGATACCTAAACTGAAAACAGCATTAAAACTGCCGGTTATTATTCACAAAACCATATTAACGGTTGGCGAGGGCGAATCTTTCCTGGCAGAAAAAATAGCGGATATAGAAAACGATCTGCCCGCTAATATTAAGCTTGCTTATTTACCAAAAATGGGGCAGGTGCGTTTAAGGCTTAGTGCTTATAGCGATGGTGAAACCTCACTAAATGATAAATTAGAAGAATTTTCCAGCCGAATTGTTGAAAGAGTTGGCCACAATGTGGTTGCACAGGAAGATATTCCGCTTGAAAAAGTGATACTGAACCATATGGCTGGTAAAGGGCTTACCTTATCAGTTGCAGAAAGTTGCACGGGTGGATATGTGTCTCATTTAATAACCCAACATGAGGGCTCATCGCAAGTTTTTTTAGGCGGCGCAGTAACTTATTCTAACGACTTAAAAGAAAATATTTTAGGCGTAAAAAACGAAACCCTATACCAATTTGGCGCTGTTAGCCAGGAAACTGTAACCGAGATGGTTGAAGGTGCATTAAGGCAATTTAAATCAGATTATGCGTTAGCAATAACCGGTATTGCCGGCCCGGGTGGTGGTACCCAGGAGAAGCCCGTAGGCACCGTATGGATCGCGGTAGCAAACGCAAATAAAACGGTTGTTAAGAAATTCACATTTGGCAACAAGCGCTTACAGAATATAGAGAGAAGTGCCGTAGCTGCATTTTTCATGTTAATTACTTTACTAAAATAAAGTAAAATGTAACGTTTGAATTGTATAATTTTGTCCAAAGAACTATAGTTTTTACATATGGCCAAATATCAATTATTACTGCCAAAAATGGGTGAGAGTGTTGCGGAAGCAACAATAATTAAATGGACTAAAAAACCAGGTGATTATATAGAAGCCGATGAGGCAGTTATGGAAATAGCGACCGATAAGGTCGATTCAGAAGTTCCATCGCCGGTATCCGGAAAATTAGTTGAACAGCTTTGTAAAGAAGATGAGGTAGTACAGGTGGGCTCTGTAATTGCCATTATTGAAACTGATGCGGCCGAGAGCAATGATATATCACCAGCTGCAACTGTAGCAGCCCCACAATCTGTAGCAGAAAAAGCACCACAATTTGTAGCACAAGCAACACCGCAGGCAATTGTTGAAGAACAGGCCCCTGAGCTTGTTGCTGATATACCGGGCATTGATCAAATTGAACAAAGAGAAACTACCCCTGTTAGCAGTGTTAAGTACGAGAACCGTTTTTACTCGCCTTTAGTTAAAAATATAGCCACCCAAGAGGGTATTGGTAGTGCCGAACTTGATCAAATACCGGGTACAGGTGCCGAAGGCCGTTTAACAAAAGACGACCTGCTGAATTATCTTCAGAAACGTGGCGTTAACGGATCTGCAACACAAAACTTTACGGCCCCGCAACAAACGGAAGCTACACAGCCTATTCCTGCACCGTCACCGCAGCCAGTAGAGCCTGTACAATCAAAAACCGCTGTACCTGTTGCCGAAGCACCTAAAACTGCCCCACAAGCTGCAGCTACTTCTGTTTCGGGTAGCCATGAGATAATTGAAATGGACCGCATGCGTCGTTTAATTGCCGACCATATGGTTTACAGCAAGCATACGTCGCCGCATGTAACTTCATTTGTTGAAGCTGATGTTACCGAACTGGTAAATTGGCGGGAGAAAATAAAAAACTCATTTGAAAAGCGCGAAGGTGAGAAAATAACCTTTACGCCAATATTTATAGAAGCAGTTGTAAAAGCTATTAAAGATTTCCCAATGATAAATGTTTCGGTTAACGGAACACAGATCATCAAGAAAAAGGATATCAATATTAGCATGGCAACCGCGCTGCCAAGTGGTAACCTTATTGTACCGGTTATTAAAAAAGCCGACGAGTTAAGCCTTGTAGGCATTACTAAAGCCGTTAATGACCTTGCTAACCGCGCCCGTAACAACAAACTGCAGCCCGATGATGTAAAAGACGGTACATTTACTATTACTAACGTTGGCTCCTTTGGCAATGTAATGGGTACGCCCATTATTAACCAGCCACAAGTTGCTATACTGGCCGTTGGCGCAATTAAAAAGAAGCCTGCAGTAATAGAAACACCAAAAGGAGATGCTATAGCCATAAGGCATATGATGTTCCTGTCCTTATCATATGATCATCGTGTAGTTGATGGCGCATTGGGCGGATCATTTGTAAGCAGAGTAGCCCATTACCTGGAGAAATGGGACATTAACAGGACTTTATAAAACAGGATATATTAATTCAAAACAAAAAGGCTTCCAAATATGGAAGCCTTTTTGTTTTATAACTTAATCAGCATAGCCGGCCAGCTGTAAGGTTTCGGCATCCTTATCAAAATTCCGGGTAAGCATTTCATAAATTATTTTAAGCCATATTAAAAGGCACGGAAACGCTATTAAGGCATATGGTATAACATAGTTGACCCTTAAATATCGCGGAAAAAGATCGGAAGGAGAAAAATTGGTTAACACCAGGGCAAATATGATAAGGAAACGCTCGTATCCGGTAATTGGCCTGTCTAAAATTACAAACCAGATACTTACACCAATAAATGCGATAACATAGGTTGGTGGTTCGGAACTGGTGCTGAATATTATAGTAAAAATTAGAACTGATGACAATAACAGTAATTGATATTTCAGGTTCCTCCAGTATTTAATTCTAAGCATAGAGGCCCCAAATACTAATATCGCCGGAACTAATATGAGCATGTTTGATAAATTCTTCACCAAGAATATCTTGGTTATCATACCCATTACGCTTACGTTCCCTCGGGTAGAGGTAAAGTTTGCCGCGTTTTTAGCTAATAGATCGGGGTACCAGTCACGGTAAGTTTTTAAAATATACTCGGGCGATGATACCAACATTGGCAGTACAAACAATACTACCGACCAAAAAATAAGGCTTAAAATAAACTTGAGTTTGTTATCTGAAAAGAAAAAGAAGGCAAGCCCCACAATACCGTACAGCTTAATTGCGGTACCTAAAATTATCATCAGCGCGGCCCAAAAATCCTGCTGCTTTCTAATAAATATAAAACTGAAAATTACCAATGCTGTGATCAGTGGATTAACCTGCACATTACCGGATGAACCCATTATACTATTAACATTCAACAACAGTATCACAAGCTTTTGAGAATTATTTAAAGGCAATTTTATAATTGAATAATATAAAATAAAAGCGAGGAACATTACCCAAAGTATAACCCCTAACTGATTGGGCATTAAAGCAAAAGGTGCAATTACCAAACCAAATACCGGCCCGTAGTGGTTAAGATCAAAGTAATATTGCGGCTCGGGGCCAAACAAACTTTGCTGATGAATCAGGTTTAAAAAGTTATGCTTATAAATGATATAGTTATTATGCGTAGTTTCTTTATTCGAAAAATGCATAATAACATCTTTTGCCACAGCAAAAAAACTCAGGCCAAACCAAAGAGTAAGAATTAAAGGCTTATTGAACAGGATATTTTTAAGTTTTTGCATATAAGGCGTATGGGCTTGCAATAATACGTAATGCTGATAGAGATATAAAGAGTGCCTTAAAATAAAAAAGAGACTGCACAGTTAAGTACAATCTCTTTTATATTCTGACGCATACTATTACAGCACGGCTGCATACTGTATTTCCTTTGCCAAAGTAACTCCTGTTAACTGATCTGCAAAGGCCACAAAAGCCTTATTATCTGCTATGCGTTCCTGGTTGTCGATAAGTTTTTGCAGGTTTATCTTTCCGATAACAAATTTGTAGCTGCCCGAATAAAAACGTTCGTGAATGTGTTCAAACTCTAAGGCTTCAACCAAACCTTCATCCTCATAACGCA
>NZ_JAQBOI010000227.1 GCF_028288105.1 Mucilaginibacter sp.
TTCTGAGGCCGGTTGTAATGCACGAGCAGGAAGAGATCTCAAACCATTTCCGCCAGGATGAATTTACCTACGGCGATAAAATACTGATCTGCCCTGTGCTGGAGCCGGGTCAAAAAAGCCGGAGCGTATACCTGCCAAAAGGTAAATGGTACAATTTCTGGAGCCTGGAAATGGTAGACGGCGGTAAAGAAGTTGTGGTACCAACCCCGCTTGACATTATGCCGATATTTGTAAAAGCAGGTTCGGTTATTCCGGAATACCCTGTAATGCAATACACTGGCGAGAAGGAAATTGAAGAGGTGAAACTGAATATCTACTACAGCGATTACGAAGTAAACTCGTTCCTGTTTGAAGATTACGGCGAAACTTTTGCTTATGAGCAGGATATTTACCTGGAGAAAAAATTTGTGGTAAAAGGCACAGCCGATAAGCTAACCATACAGCAAAGTATGGAGGGTTTATACACCCCACGTTACGAAGGGTATCATATAAAACTAAATGGACTACCGTTTAAGCCATCAAAAATTGTTGCAGATGGCAAAGAGATAGCATCTATTAGTTCTAACTCCGACAAAACCTACGAGTTTAAGTTCAGCAAGAATTTTAAACAGATAGAAATATTTAAATAGGCGCAATAGCCTATTCTGTTAACCACAGAAGGCACAGAGTTTTTACACAGAGGGCACGGAAATTTTCCTGTCCTCAATAAAAACTCTGTGTACTTTGTGGTTTTTTTGTGTGCCCTGTGGTTAAAACTTAAATATTCCCTTCTTTTCTTTTTATTAATAAACATCTGCTGCTATTGTATGTTCAATAATTATATATTTGATACATCAGGGATTAATATCCTGAAACCAATTTAACCTACACGTACCAACGGCTGCTTACTATGGCAAAGAAAACTTTAAAACCCGATACAGCACTACCGGAATCAAAACCCGTAAAGGCGAAAAAAGAAACTAAGCCAAAAGCCGCAACAGAAACCTGGCCGGAATCTGAAGAGGTATCGGTTTCTAAAAAAGCTGCACCTAAAAAGGTTGCAGAGAAAAAGCCTGTTGCTGCCAAAACAACTGCTGCCGCTACAAAAAAATCAAAACCACTTGAAATTATAGCGAATAACGAGATGAAAGCGGTTGAGGCATATAGCCGTTTTACCGATTTTGACATCGATCTGTTTAAATCTGGCAAACACTTTAAGCTGTACGAAAAGCTGGGTTCGCACGTGGTGGAGCATAAGGGCGTAGTGGGCACCTATTTTGCTGTTTGGGCGCCAAACGCACAGTATGTAGCGGTGATAGGTAACTTTAATGGCTGGAACCGTGGTTCGCATTCGTTAAATTACCGTTGGGATGCCTCTGGTATCTGGGAAGGTTTTATCCCGAATATCGGCGTTGGCGAAACCTATAAATATTTTATAAAAGCATCTACCGGCGAAGACCTGGAGAAAAGCGACCCTTTTGCCTTGCGTTGGGAATTGCCCCCGCGTACAGCATCTATAGTTGCCGATACTTTTTACGAGTGGGATGATAAACAATGGATGGCCGACCGCCATCAGCATAACGCTTTAGATAAACCTTACTCGGTTTACGAAATGCATTTGGGTTCATGGGCACGCAGTCCCGAAAGCCCGGAAGAGTTTTTGAGCTACAGGCAACTGGCAGATACATTGGTGCCATATGTAAAAGAAATGGGCTTTACGCACGTAGAGTTTATGCCGCTGATGGAACACCCTTATTATCCAAGCTGGGGTTATCAGATAACCGGTTTCTTCGCGGCATCGTGCCGCTATGGTACGCCGCAGGACCTTATGTATCTGATAGAGCAATTCCACAAAGAGGGGATAGGGGTAATACTGGATTGGGTGCCTTCGCATTTCCCGGGTGACGCACACGGGCTTTACAATTTTGATGGTACACACCTTTATGAGCATGCCGATGTTCGCAAAGGCTTTCATCCCGATTGGAAATCGTACATATTTAACTACGATCGTAATGAGGTGCGCGCGTTTTTAATAAGTAACGCCTTGTTTTGGTTAGAAAGATTTCACATAGATGGTTTACGTGTGGATGCCGTGGCATCTATGCTTTACCTGGATTATTCACGTAACCACGGCGAATGGGAACCAAACGTTTTTGGCGGTAACGAGAACCTGGAAGCCATATCCTTCCTGAAAGAATTTAACGCTACGGTTTACAGTAATTTCCCCGATGTGCAAACCATAGCGGAGGAATCTACATCGTTTACTGGTGTGAGCAGGCCGGTTTATACAGGCGGCCTGGGCTTTGGTATGAAATGGATGATGGGCTGGATGCACGATACACTCGATTATTTCGCGCATGACCCTATCCATCGTAAGTATCACCAAAACGAGTTAACCTTTAGCATGGTGTATGCCTTTACCGAAAACTTTATGCTGCCTTTCTCGCACGATGAGGTAGTTTATGGCAAAGGCTCTATGTTAGGCAAAATGCCCGGCGATGATTGGCAAAAGTTTGCTAACCTGCGTTTGTTATATAGTTTTATGTTCACCCATCCGGGTACAAAACTATTGTTTATGGGCAGCGAATTTGGCCAAAGCGGCGAATGGGATTTCCAGAAATCGTTAGACTGGCACTTGTTGCAATATGATAGCCACAATGGGATAAAAGAGACCGTTAAAGCAATTAATAAGTTATACAGATCTGAACCTGCCCTGTATGAGAAAGCCTTTGACTGGACTGGCTTTGAATGGATAGATGCCAGTAATATGGACGACTCTGTAATTGTTTATACCCGTAAAGGTATTGACAGGGAAAACGACCTGGTTATTGTATTGAATATGACACCTGTAACGCATCATAATTATCGTATTGGTGTACCATCAGCAGGCCAATGGCAGGAAATATTTAACTCGGACAGCGAGAAATTCTGGGGTAGTGGATTAATCAATTTTGATCCTATTTCAACTGAAGAAACCAGCTGGCACGGAAAAGATAATTCGTTAAGTATTGTTGCGTCGCCATTAGGCGCGGCCATATTCAAAAAAGTATCCGGCAAAGCCGAAACAAAAAAAACAAAAAGTAGTAAATAATATGAGCGGTAAGTTTTTTTATTTATACCTGGTAGGTGGCACGGTTGCCCTGGCATTGCTGGTATACAGTATCATAGCTGCTTATCCCGAAGTTAACAGCAGCGGCGCATTCTTCTACGTGGTACCAACCCTATTGCTATATTATATGGCTTATAAAACATGGCATGTTAAGAATGATAGCGAGTTGATGTAGAAGCTATAAACCGGGTGGCGGTGTCCTCACCGCCACTAATTAAGTATGCATGCTGTAAAATTGTCGGTGGGGACACCGACAATAGGAGAGAGAATAGATTTAATACCTTTGCATCATGTCCGTTTTAACAGCGCCCGAAAAAACAACGATACCCAGCTACCCATTAGTAGCATTAAAGGGTGGTAAACCCGCTATGATAGAGGTGCACGAAGCTAACGGCATCGACGTAATTATCGAAGATGCATTTCTGCTCCCTCATCGTAAGGACTATTACTTTTTTGCATTTATCGAACAGGGTGATAGTCGTCATTGGATTGATTTTGTGCCCTATACTGTAAGGCCCGGGCATTTTTACTTTACCGTGCCACAGCAGGTGCATCTAAAAGAAGAAAGCACTCCCGTAAAGGGTTATGTAGCCGGTTTTACCGAAGAATTTTTGTCCCTGGAAGAAAACCGCATGCTGCGCCGCTTGCCTGTTATATTAAACCCCGCAGGTGCACATGAATTGGTGTTGAGTGATGCGGATATGGTTTATATAGAGGATGTTATGCGTAAGATGACGCACGAGTTTAACGCCGGAGGCACCTGGCAAAATCAAATGCTTACCTCGTGGCTGCGGATATTGGTGATCTATCTGAGCCGGTTGTATACCGAGCAATATGGCGAAAGCTGTATTACCAAAAATTATTGCTTGCTAAGAAGTTTTCAGGAGTTAATAGGAGAGCATCATGCTCAACTGCATGATGTTGCCGCTTATGCCAATCTGTTAAATATTACACCGGGTTACCTGAACGATGTGGTGAAACAGCAAAGCGGCAAAACGGCCATCAACCATATACATAACCGTTTGGTGGTAGAGGCAAAACGTAAGCTATTACACACCGACCTATCTGTTAAACAAATAGCCGATGAACTGGGCTTTGAGGATGCGGCTTACTTTAACCGCTTCTTTAAACGTGTCACCGAGAGTACTCCAATAGCATTTCGACAGCAAATCCGTGAAATGTACAGTTAATGCCCTGC
>NZ_JAQBOI010000253.1 GCF_028288105.1 Mucilaginibacter sp.
AAAAACCTGCATTGTATATTTGTTGATAACGGCTTATTACGCAAGGATGAATACCAATCTGTATTGGATTCGTACCAGCACATGGGCCTTAATATAAAAGGGATTGACGCCAAGCAACGTTTTTACGACGCATTGGCCGGCATAAGCGACCCCGAGAAAAAACGTAAAGCCATTGGTCGTGTATTCATAGAGGTATTTGACGATGCCGCTCACGAGGTACAGGGTGTAAGCTGGCTTGGCCAGGGTACTATCTACCCGGATGTTATCGAGTCTGTTTCGGTAAAAGGTCCGTCGGCAACTATAAAATCGCACCATAACGTTGGCGGTTTGCCCGATTTTATGAAACTGAAGGTAGTTGAACCCCTAAACACTTTATTTAAAGATGAAGTACGCAGGGTTGGTAAGGCCTTAGGTATCGACCCGAATATATTAGGCCGTCACCCTTTCCCGGGTCCAGGTTTGGCGATCAGGATATTAGGCGATGTTACACCAGAAAAAGTTGATATATTACAACAGGCAGATGCGATTTATATCAACAATTTGCGCTCTGGTGGTGTTTATGATAAAGTATGGCAGGCAGGCGCCATTTATTTACCGGTACAATCGGTAGGTGTTATGGGCGATGAGCGTACTTACGAGAACGTAATTTGCCTTCGCGCGGTAGAATCATTAGACGGAATGACAGCAGATTGGTGCCATTTACCTTATGATCTGCTTGCAAAGATCTCTAACGAGATCATTAACAACGTTAAAGGAATTAACCGGGTAGTATATGACATCAGTTCGAAACCACCGGCCACAATTGAGTGGGAATAAGTGGTTTATACTTGTTTTAGCGCTGATAATAGGTGCATGTTCGCCTAAAGTACGAACTGCACCCTCATCTACCGTAAAAACAACAACTGAAAAGCCTGCAGAAAAAGAAGAAGAAAAACCTCCGGTAAAAGCAGCAGAGGTTAAACCATCTGTAATATCATTGATATTGCCTTTAGTGTTAGATAATGCTGCAGCGGGAAAAACCTACAGTGCGGCCGATTTAAAAAAGGCCGACATGGGGGTTGAATATTACCAAGGCTTTAAATTAGCCCTTGATTCGTTAACCGCTACAGGCGCTAACTACAAATTACAGGTATTTGATAGTAAGGATGATGTTGCGCAGGCCCATAGCCTGGGTATAAACCCGCAGGTAAAAAACAGTGAGCTGGTAGTGGGCCCTATTTTCCCCGAAGACATTAAGGCCTTTTCGGCTATGCTTACATCGCCGCGCAAACCTCTTATTTCACCTTTGTCACCTGCGGCCCCTGCAACATTCCGAAACCAGAATTTGGTTACCATGACCCCACCGCTGGAGTATCACGCCATAGGGGCGGCAACCTATATCGCTAAAAGTATAAAACCAAAAAAGGTATTCATTCTTACCTCGGGTTTTAGCGATGAGAAATTATATACCAGCCCATTTAAACACACTATTGATAGTTTAAGCAAGCGTAAGATATCGGTAATAACAATAACGGTAGTACGGGGCAACCTAACGCCGTTGGTAGCGCAATTATCCCCAAAAGATCAAAACATATTTCTGGTACCATCAACCAAACAGGCTTTTCTGATGGTTACGCTGCGTTCGCTGGATACCCTTTCCAAAAAATATCCGGTAACCCTGTTTGGCCACCCCAACTGGGAAAAATTCGCTTTTTTGAAAGCCGCCCTTTTGCAACGACTGAATACCCACATTACATCAACTGATAAGGTGGATTACAAAAGCGCCGAAACCAACGATTTTTTGCGCAGTTACCGCCATGCTTACCATACGGAGCCTACCGACTATGCTATAAAGGGATTTGACCAGGGCCTATACTTTGGAAAGATGTTAGCTGAAGGGGAAGATTTTACTAAGCCCGATCTGGAAGATTTTACCGGCATACATAACAGCTTTCACTTTATAAAAAAACCGGGATTAGGCTGGATAAATACCCATGTAGATATCCTGAAATATCAAAATTTTGATCTAATAAAGGCACAATGAAAGCCATAAACCAAATAAAGACGTTTCAGCGCATATTGGGTGAGTTCCCTGCCGATACGCCTTTAAGCAAATTTTTACCCGGCTTTTATCGTCAGAACAAACAAATGGGCTCAACCGACAGGCGCGTTGCCGGCAGGTTGATCTATAATTATTTTCGCCTGGGGCGTGCCTTGCCCAATCTGCCATCCGAAGAACGTTTGATGGTTGCAGAGTTTCTATGTAACACACAAAGCAACTCCTTTCTGCAGCACTTTAAACCCGACTGGGCCGCCTGTGTAGGTTTTAGTATCGATGAAAAAATAAATCTTGTAAAAGCTACATATCCGGATTTTAAACTGGAAGATGTTTTTCCCTGGGTGCCGCAGCTTTCGGCTGGTATTGATAAAGATGCTTTTCTGAAATCGTTTTTCATCCAGCCCGATCTTTTCATCCGTGTAACTAAAGGCTTTGAAACACAGGTTAAAGCCGAACTTACCAAAGCGTCTGTTACTTTTAAGGATGAAGGCAATGGCTGCCTCTCGTTACCAAACGGTACGCGCTTAGAAACCATATTTGCCAAACAGCATTGGTTTGAGGTGCAGGACCTGTCATCCCAGCAAACTGCCAATTACTTTAAGCCTGAAAAATGGGATAGCTGGTGGGACGCCTGCGCGGCATCGGGCGGTAAATCCTTATTGCTGCACAGCCTGGAGCCGGATATTAAACTGGTGGTATCTGATATCCGTGAATCTATCCTTTCCAATTTAGATGAGCGCTTCCAGCAGGCGGGCTTGCGCAAATATCAAAAAAAGGTAATGGATTTGACCGAGAACAACGAGCAGCTTTTATATAACTACGAGTTTGACGGAATTATATTGGATGCACCCTGCAGCGGCTCTGGCACATGGGGCCGAACGCCCGAAATGATCAGCCAGTTCGAGATCCATAAAACCGACTTTTTTAAACGCCTGCAACAAGCCATTGTTCGCAATGTGGCTAAACACCTTAAACCGGGTAAACCGCTCATTTACATTACCTGCTCGGCCTTTAAAGCCGAAAACGAAGACGCCGTAAACTTCATCACCAAAGAACTGGGTTTAAAACTGGAAGAAATGAAAGTGCTAACCGGTTATGAGAACAAAGCGGATACCATGTTTGTAGCGAGGATGATAGCACCGGGAGAAGAATCAAGAAATTAGAATCAAGAAACAAGGCTATTCCCGCAATTAACACGAAAGTTAAAAAGTGTTAATCTTTTCATTACTTGTGTATTAGCAGCTAATTTAGTTTCAACATAACCCGTCACTATGCTGCACAACTACTTTACCATTGCCTGGAGAAACATCTGGAAACATAAGCTTTTCTCGCTCATTAATATATTCGGCTTATCTGTTGGTATTGCATTTACCTTGCTGATAGCCGCCTATGTATGGCACGAGGTTAACGTAAATGCCGACCTGAAAAACGCCGATAACCAGTACATTATCCAAAGTAAATGGAAAGACCCGAACATGGGCTATGTGTTAACCGCCCTTGCCCCTATGTCAAAGGCGCTGAAAGAGGAATACCCAAACCTGGTTGCCAATTATTATCACTGGGATGGTGTAAGCTCTAACGTATCAAAGGGTGATAAGCACTTCCGCGAAAGCTTGCAGGTTGGGGACAGCACATTCATTACTACCTACGGATTTAAGTTGTTACACGGCGACCCTAAAACGGCCTTAAATGACCCTTTTTCGGCCGTGATAACGCAGGAGATGGCAATTAAATACTTCGGCAAAACCGATGTTGTTGGACAGTCGGTAACCATCGAAAGTTTCACCGGCACCAAGCACGATTTTATGATAACAGGCGTGCTGGATAAACTCAAGAAGAACTCGGTTACCAATGTTATTGATGCCAGCAATAGTACTTTCTTTTTACCGGTTGCCGCTGCGAAGTTCTTAGGGCGAAGTTTAGACGGATGGAATAATACAGCTATTGTTGGCCTGATAGAACTAAAGAAAGGTGTTAAGCCCGAAGCTTTGATTGGCCCTATGAAAAGTCTCATCAAACGGAATGCCCCGCCGCAAATAGCGGCTAACCTTACGCCTTACCTGGTTTCTTTAAAGTCCTTTTATATAAATGATGCCGGCGGTACTATCAAAAGGATGCTTTACACACTGTCGTCAATAGCGTTATTTATTTTGTTGATGGCGGTTATCAATTTTGTGAACATCTGCATCAGCCGCTCATCGCAACGCATGAAAGAAATGGGCATCCGTAAGGTTTTGGGTGGATTGAGAAAACAACTGATATGGCAGTTTTTGACCGAATCGGTTTTAATGGTACTAATTGCAACCTTAATAGCATTGGGTATATACGCGCTGGCAAGGCCATTCTTTGCAGATTTATTAGCCACCGATATCAGCGGTTTGTTATCTTTCCCCCTATATTTTTATTTGATCCCGGTAGCATTCGCGCTGGTAATAGGTCTGCTGGCAGGCTTATACCCTGCCTTGGTGTTGTCATCCCTAAAATCGATCGACTCGCTTAAAGGTAAGCTGGACAGGGTGAAAGATAATGTGCTGTTCCGCAAATCGCTTATCGCTTTTCAGTTTGGTACAGCGGCTGTGGTGCTGATCTGCGCCATCGTTATCTCCAAACAGATCAACCTGTTCTTTAGTAAAAACCTGGGCTATGATAAAGACTATGTAGTTTACGCCCAGCTGCCGCGCGACTGGAGTAAACCCGGCGTACAAAAAATGGAAGATAAACGGTATCGCCTGGCGCAATTACCGCAGGTAAGTTCCGTAGCTTTATCATGGGCAATTCCCGATGGTGCCGGTGGCGGCGGGATACAGGCTTACAAAATGTCCGACAACCCAAACCAGGCGTTTGCATCACAAGTATTAACAGTTGATAACCAATATGCGGTAACCTATGGCATCTCACTTAAGGCCGGTGAATTTTTCAAGTCGCAATACATGCCAAGTGATTCGGCCGAAGTTGTAATTAACGAAAAGCACTTAAAAGCATTAGGCTTTAAAACCGCGCACGACGCCATTGGCCAACAGTTCCAGGCACAGGGTATGCCCCCATTAACCATACGAGGCGTAGTAGCCGATTTTCAATTTGGCTCGATGCAAACCCCCATAACGCCTGTAACTTTTGTTAACGTAAACTGGTCGCCTTTTTATCGCTACTTCTCCATTAAACTAAAGCCGGGCAATATAGAAAGCAGTCTGGCAGCCCTGCAAAAGAAATGGGCCGAGGTTTTACCCGGCGCTCCTTTCGAATATGGTTTTATGGATGAGGCCCTTGCCAAGCTATACAAAACCGAACTGCAGTTGAAAAAAGCATCATACCTGGCAACGGGGCTGGCTATAATTATTGTGCTGTTGGGTGTACTGGGGCTGATATCCCTCAGCATCCAGAAGCGCACCAAAGAGATAGGCATCCGCAAGGTGCTGGGTTCATCGGTTAGGGATGTAATGATCCTGTTCCTGAAAGATTTTTTGGGTACGGTTGTTATTGCCGGGATCATTGCCTGCCCGCTGGCTTACTGGATGATGAGTAAATGGCTCAACGGATATGCCTATAAGATAAGTTTAACGGCAGTACCCTTCGCGGTAGCTGTAGTGGCGCTGCTTATGATAACAGCAGTGTTAATAAGCCTGCAAACTATAAAGGCAGCGCTGGCAAACCCGGTGAAGAGCTTGAGGAGCGAGTGAGGAAAAGCCCCCCAGCCCCCTGAAGGGGGAGCCTTTGAAGTGCTTAAAAGCATTCCCTTTTTATTAAGTAACCACAATGGATAGCATTGAGAATGCTACTCGTTAAATTCAATTCCCCCTTCAGGGGGTTAGGGGGCTTCTCCTACAACCCCGAATTACTTCTGAAAAGCTTTATCGCGATAGCTAACAAAATAACCCCGAATGCTTTGCGCAGGATATGCAGGCCTGTTTTACCGAACAGTCTTTCCAGCCATTTTACATTTTTAAGTACCAGGTAAACAAATATGGTGTTCACTATGATACCCACGATGATGTTTTGGGTTTGATATTGAGATTTTAGGGACAATAAAGTTGTCATGGTACCGGCACCGGCTATCAGCGGGAACGCCAGCGGGACTATAGATACAGATTCGGGCATTTCCTCTTTAAAAAAGTTTACACCTAACACCATCTCCAACGCTATAATAAATATCACAATAGAACCCGCTATAGCGAAAGATGATATATCCAGCCCTATTACGGCCAGCAATTCATCGCCCACAAACAGGAAAGCTATCATCAATATCAATACGGCTATACTTGCTTTTTCAGATTCGATATGGCCCGCTTTTTGGCGTAATTGAATAATTACAGGTATGGCGCCCAGTATATCAATGATCGCGAACAGGATCATGGTTACTGAAAGGATCTCTTTAAAGATTAATGGATGCATAGGTTTAGGGTGTGTTTTCTTTTGAAATTAAACGAATACTAAACAAAAGTGCAATTAAAATATATAAAGATGATAAAAAGAATATACTATGTATGGATATAGCAGTAATAAGCCCTGCTGTTACAGGCCCTAAGGTTTGCCCTATTGATGCGTACGCCTGGTTTACACCCATTACCTCGCCCCGTTCGTTGCCATCGTTATGGTCGGCTATAATGGCGTTTAACATAGGGTTACGCAAACCGTTAAACAAGCCGTAAATACCTACAGATATAGCAAACAAGACCAGGCCTGTTGCAAAGCCGGCTAATAGCATCATCCCTAAACAAAACAAGGTTGATATTAACAGTATTACTGCCTGTGATGATATTATTTTTTTAACAACTGGAACCAGCATTTGCATCAAAATCCCGCTAATACCAAAGCCGCCATAAAAAAGGCCTATCTGGGTGGGGTTCAATTTTAACTCATCTACACTAAAGGTTTGGAAGCCTATCAGCATAGTAAACTGTGCCATGGTCAATAAAAACCCCGTGAACACCGCTGTACCAATAACAGGTTTCTTTAACACAGTTACGAGCGATGTAAAGCTGAAGTGGTTTTTCTTTATTGGCGATCTGCCGGTTTTATTCTGGTTGGTTTCTTTCAGGAAAAACAAGGTTAACAGCACGCCCAAAATAGCTATCCCTGCTGCGAAAAAAAATGGAACCTGCATCCCGAATTTACTGAGCAAGCCCCCTATGGCAGGGCCTATTACAAAACCAAACCCAAATGCCGAACCTAATATCCCAAAGTTTTTTGCCCGCTCTTTTGGTGAGGATATATCTGATACCATAGCCTGGGCTACAGATATATTGCCGCCGGTTAAACCATCTAATATCCGCGCGGCAAAAAGCACAAAAATACTGTTGGCTAAGCCAAATATAATAAAGGATGCACAAGTACCTATCAGGCTGATAACCAGCAATGGTTTACGGCCAAATTTATCAGACAGCGACCCTAAAACCGGCGTGGCAAAAAATTGCGCTATAGAGTACGCTGCGGTAAGTAAACCAATAGTATGCTCGGTAACTCCAAATTTTTTACCGTACGGATACAGCAAGGGTATAATTATGCCAAAACCCATAGAGTTGATGATGGCAATAAATACAAGTACCCATAGTATCCGGCTCATTTTCATTCCTTACAAAAGGGTTTAAAACAAAAAAGGTTCTGTTTGCACAGAACCTTTTTTGTTTTATCATATCAATGTTACCTATTCAACATATTTAGGGTTAATTGGATCATTTGCAGGTTCAACAACGCCTTTACGAACATGTGAACGTTTTATGCTATAACCAAAGTAGATAATAAAGCCAATAAGCAACCAGCCTATTAACCTTGCCCAGTTTTCCCAACCTTCGCTGGCTATCATACATAAACAAATAATAGCGCCCAACGGACAAACTACCATATACCATGGCGTTTTAAACGGACGAACAAGATCAGGATCTGTTCTGCGTAGAATGAAGATACCTAAACATACCAGTACGAACGCGAACAGCGTACCGATGCTCACCATGTCGCCTACATATTTATCAGGAATAAAGCCTGCAAACAGGGAAACAAAAACAAAGAATAACCATTGTGATTTGTAAGGTGTGCGGTGTTTTGGGTGTAATTTTGAAAACACTTTAGGGATCAAACCATCAGTACTCATGGTGTAAAATACACGGGTTTGGCCCATTAGCATTACCAGGATAACCGAAGAGAAACCTGCAAGGATAGATACCGTTACAAATGAAGCCAACCAGCCGTAACCAGGCATTGCTGCCTTGATAGCATAACTTACAGATGCTTCCTTACCTTGTATCAGGAATTCTTTGTAGGATACTAAACCTGTTAATACGTGTGAAAATAAGATATAAAGCGCGGTACAAATAACCAGCGATATCAAAATACCTTTTGGCATATCCCTTTGCGGGTTCTTAGCTTCCTGCGCAGCGGTTGATACCGCGTCAAAACCAATAAATGCAAAGAACACAACACTTGCCCCGCGTAACACGCCAAGCCAACCATGGTTAAATGTATCGGCATAATTAACCGTACCCGCACTAACCTTTACAACACCGGCATCAGCAGGGATCATGTAAGGTGTGTGTAAAGCGGGGTTAATAAAGTGCCAGCCAAAGCCAATTATCATTAACACAATAGCAACTTTAATTACCACAATGATATTATTCACCGCTGCAGATTCTGCAGTACCGCGGATAAGCAATAGCGTTAGCATTAATAAAATAAATATTGCCGGCAGGTTTACAAAACCATGCTGGCCCAGTTCGGCGGCGTACATACCAGTTGTAGTGTTTGATACTTCAAGAGGCGAGTGCGACCACATGAACGGTATATGCACGTTAAAGAATGTATGTAGAAATTCGTTAAAATACTGCGACCATCCGATAGATACAGTTGCAGCACCCAAAGCGTATTCCAATACTAAATCCCAACCAATTATCCAGGCAATAAACTCGCCCATCGTTGCATAAGAATAAGTATAAGCCGAACCTGCGATAGGTATCATACTGGCAAATTCTGCATAGCATAAACCTGCAAGCGCGCAACCTGCGGCTGCAATAAGGAATGAAATAGTTACAGCAGGGCCCGCATGCTCACCCGCTGCGGCTGCGGTACGCACAAAAATACCCGCTCCAATAATTGCACCAATACCCAGCGCAATAAGCGACCCAACGCCTAATGTTCGTTTTAATGTCTTTTCCGTTTCCGCCGATGCAGCCATTAATTGCGCTATCGGTTTCTTGATAAATAACTTCATTTTAATTTTTTAGTAAGATCAGTAATAGTTAAAATCGTGTTGCCCAAACGTACTTAAATTTATTGAAAAGTTAAAGAGCGAATGTAACAACACTAAGAGGGGTTTATACAGAATAAAAGTTGCAAAATACGCATACAAGGCATATTTACAATTGATTAAATCTATAAAACCAAGCTACTTTATAGGCTTTTTTTTACTCCGGTCTTCGCCCTTAACATGCATCTGCCTTAATGATTAGTATCTATCTTGGGTATGGCAAACATCGCCTCTTTAATAAACTTAACCGGCGCACTGCCATAACTCAAAAACTTTTCGTTGAACTGTTTTAGCTTATATTTATCAGCCTGTTTTTTCTTCCACTCTTCGTGCAGGGCGTTTATTTCTTTATACCCGGTATAATAGCTGGTGAGTTGTACACTGCTTACACTTACGCGTTTCCATTTATTGTCGGCTTCTGTTTGCTGTTGAAAGGCCTCTTTAGTAAGCATCTTAATGGCTTGCTCCTTGGTCATGTTACCGGCGTGCACACTATAATCTAATATGGTATTACAAACCGAGCGCAGGTGCCATTTGTACCACATCAGGCGCATCTCGGGTGCATTATCGCCAAAACCCGCATCCATCATTTCTTGCTCGCTGAATACCGCCCAGCCTTCAACCATAGCGCCATTACCCAAAACTGACTTTATTAAGCTTGGCGACTGGTTGGCATACACTAATTGTGTATAATGACCGGGTATGGCTTCGTGGATACATAGTATTTGCAGGGTATAATTATTGTATTCGCGCAAATAGCTCTCTGCTTTCTCGGCCGACCAGCCCGACAGGCTGCCTACATTATAATAGGTGTTGCCGCTTTTATCATACGGCCCGGGCGAACTTATAGATGCACCTGCAACACCGGCCATATAGCCGGGCTCTTTACGTACTACTAAAGGTTTTGATGGATCGAGTGTTAGCAGGTCTTTGCTCTTTATAAAAGCGGTTAGCTTGGGGATTTCCTTTTCAATAGCCGATTGAAAATCGCCAGGGGCAACATGTTTAGCCGATAGTGTATCTATCAATTTACCTATAAATTCAAGCGAATCTTTTGGTATAGGCTGCGTGCCAAAATATTTTGGCCAAAGCTGCCGGCTTAACTTTGCCATTTCGCGGTGCACATATTTTTTACGCTCTACTGCCGAGTTATAGGTTTGCTGAGCGGTACCCTCGGCCTGTATATCAAATTTAAATTTAGGTTCGTAAAGTTGCTTACCCAACCTAAAGCTGCGTGGCTTATCATTTTTTAACCCTTTTAAATAGGTGGCAAAACCTTTAATTGCATCGGCAGATATCTTTGCGCGGTCGAGCATCAATTTTTTTTCAGCTGCAGGGATATTTGTTTCTTTCAATGAATCGGCAAAGTCGGTTTCAATAACACTTACACCACCCAGGTGCTGGTCAATAGCAAGCTCGGTAAGTTCGGCAACGGGGTTTTTTAATTGCTTTTCCGCTTCTTTATAATAGAGCGGAATGTTTGCCATTTTTTGATAAAAACTGCGCAGGCGTTTGGTAAGCGGGGCATAAGGCTCGTTAAGGATAGCAGCAAATGTGCCTATTACGTTATATGACGATGGGTCCCACTCGTATGCTTTTAGTTGTTCATTATGCCATTGCAGGCTTTCCATCTGGTTTTGCATCATCCGATGGTCCATCTTATTGGCATCATTCAGGCTGTTAACCTCGTAACGGCTCAACGAATCCATCTGTACCTTGGCAAACTTAATGGCCTGCTCCCTGGTTTTAGCATTAGGTATCAGCAAAACACTATCGTATTTATGATAGCCTACACTAGTTGCCCAATCCGGGTTATTCTTCCACAGTTCATCTAAAAAATGGCCTTCATAGGCTGTAAAGGCAACATCGTCTTTTAATGACAGCTCCTGGCTCGATTCGCCTTCCTTTTTACAGGCTGTAAATGCAGCCACGTAAAGGGCAAGTAATAGTATTTTTTTGATCACTATGTTACAGTTTTGCTTTGGTGCATAAACTTAAAACTTTTGAGCCATATAAATCAAACGTGTATCTAATTTGTTAAATAAGAAACATTATTATGGATCAACAGCACCAATTGCTAATAAATGAATTAATAAAACTGCTTAATGGCGGCGGCGCACACGCTACTTTAAAGGATGCCCTTGATGGATTACCGGCAAATTTAAGGGGCGTTAAGCCCAATAACCTGCCCTATAGCATATGGCAACTGGCCGAGCATATTCGTATTGCACAGTGGGACATGCTGGAATTTAGTAAAGATGGCAATCATCAATCGCCTAACTGGCCTGATGATTACTGGCCAAAAGAAAGCAGCCCGGCAGATGATGCCGCCTGGAATAAAACCATTGAACAGATCAATACCGACAGGGATGAATTTATAGCGCTGTTAAAAAGCGGCGATATCTACGAGAATATTCCGCATGGCGATGGGCAAAGCATATTACGCGAAGCACTTCAAATAGCAGATCATAATGCATATCATACTGCAGAAATAGTTTTATTAAGGAGATTGTTGGGCGCCTGGAAAGCGTGAAGATGTGCAGATTTCAAATGTGCAGATATGCAGATGATTTCATTTGCACACCTGCAGATCCGCACATTTGCACATCTATTTTAATCCCTTTACAAAGTTCACTATGCTGGTTACCAGTTCGGGCTTTAGGGGCAGGTCTGGTTTACTATAGGTGGCCATATTTTGTTCCTTATCGGCAGGGGCCTCTTTTAATATGTGGTTCATGCCGGGGATAATAACAAGGGTGGCATCAGATTTTGCTTTCTTCAATAGTTCGGCATCCGTAACAGGCACCTGTATATCCGTTGTTCCCTGCAAAATCAATACAGGCATTTTGGCTTTCTTTATCTCTTTTGTAGGCACATACCTAAACCACGACATTAAATAAGGTTGAATATCCGGGCGGGCTATTGGGTATAGCTTGGGGTCGATATTATCAGTAAATTTACCTTTACGCAGGCTATCCAGCATGGTTTTAAAGTTATCGGCAATATATTTCGGCTGCGATTTCATTTGCTCGGTAACAATAAGATCGGCCTGCCTGCCCGCACCGGCAACAGAAATATAGGCATTAGCCGGTTGATCGCGTATAGCTAATACCCCTACAAGCGCGCCTTCGCTGTGGCCTAAAACTATAACCTTTGAAAAACGCTGATCTTCGCTCAACAGGTTTATCAAACCAACGGCGTCATCAACATAATCTTCAAAACGCAGTTCTTTTTCTTTGGTAGTGCTAACGCTTTGGCCTACCAGGCGTTTATCGTACCGTAAAGTGGCAATGCCATTTTTCCCCAGATCATTCGCCAGCATTTTGTAGGTGTTACCATTTAAACCCAGCTTAGCGCCGTTACCGTCCCTATCGGTTGGGCCCGAGCCTGGTATTATTAGTACAACGGGTATTTTACCTGTGGCATTTGCAGGTGTGGTTAACGTACCCGAAATAGATCCCGAAAACGTTTTAAGCAAAATTGGCGATTCTTTTAATGAAGCGTCAAGTGCTATTGTTTTAGCTTCTTCTGCATAAGGGCTTAGCAATAGTCCAATTATTTTATTTTGGTTGTTAAGCGATATATTCAGCAGAAAAACGGCCTTGTCAAAAGTTGCCTTATAAACCGCTAAGGGTTGGTTATACTTTAAAAAATCTGTTTTGTTTAACGCGCCCAACTGCGATTTTAACTGTATCGTAGTAGGTTTAAACTTATCAAGCGGTAAGCTGGCCTTCATTTCAGCACTAAACATATTAAAAATGCTATCCGGCTGGTTGTTATTATAAAACTGCTTAAATTTATTAGCAACTACTGCATAGTTAGCAGGCTGATCTTGCGCCTTAAGCTGTGCGGCCAATAATAAAACAAATGCTATAAAGTATATTTTCTTCATGGTATAAATATAAGTCCGTTTGGCGAAATTAATAAAATAGAAAGGATTTCACTTTTTATAGTAATAAACTTAAGCAACATTTAATAGTATAATGCGTAAAAAGCGCCATTAGATTTTACCAGTTGTAATATTGTTGTTATATTAACTTTTTTAAAGGAAACACTATAGAGAATTTCTACGAGGTACATTAATGAGGGTTAAATTCGGATGCTTTTTTATAGCTTTCCTTACAAGTTTATTTAGTTTTTGTTACGCCCAAACGGGCTCTTCTGTAATACGTGGTAATGTTTTAATACAAAATAACCAGGCTGCCGAGGCTGCAACCGTTATTTTATTAAACCTGCCCGATTCCTCTGTGGTTATGTCCGCACTGGTTAATTATAAAGGTGCATATCAATTTTTGAATGCACCTGCCGGTACTTATACCATTTTAGCAACAAGGCTTGGTTACAAAAAAGCTTATTCCCCTACCTATACCGTTAAAACGAATCAAACGCTTATCGTCCCCAATATCCAGTTAACTGCCATTAGCAACGAGCTAAAAGAGGTGTCCATTGTTGGCAAAACACCTTATGTTGAAGTAAGGCCCGGCAAAATGATCATTAACCCTGCAGCCAGTATTATTGCCGATGGCCAATCGGTGCTCGATATTTTAAGACAATCGCCAGGTGTGCGGGTTGATAACGGCGATAACATTAGCGTTAGTGGCAGGCAGGAAGCATTGATACTGATAGATGGCAAAGCAACTAACCTATCGGGTGCAGACCTTGCTGCATTACTTAAAAGCACGCAAGGGAGCAATGTCGACCGTATGGAAATTATAACCGGCGGTTCGCCCAGGTATGACGCTGCTGCAGGCGGTATAGTTAACATTGTAATGAAAAAGGGCAAAAACATTGGCACAAACGGAACCTTCACTGCATCTACAGGGTATGGTAAATACTACAAGGCCAATACGGGTATCGCATTTAACAACCGTACCGATCATTATAATATTTTTGGCAGCTATAATTTATCGGCCTATAAAACCTTTAAAAACTTTGATACCGACCGAAAGATAACCTATCAGGGTGTGCAAAGCAGCTATAATACTATGTATAGAAGTGTGTATGAAAACCTTACGAACAATTTCAGGTTAGGTACCGATTTCTTTCTATCGGCCAGGCAAACCATAGGTTTTTTAGTAAGTGGTAATTTAAACGGCACCGATTACCAGAAAGATAATACCTTAACTATTTACAATCAGGGCATAAAAGATTCTACTATTAAAGCGCACTCAGATCTTGACAGGGATATCCACAACTTTAGTTATAATTTAAATTACTCGGGCAAGCTGGATAGTACCGGTCGCACCCTATCGGCAAACGTAACCTATACTACCAATAACCGCCACTCTGACGAGTACATTACCAATAACTTTTTTAATGGTGCAGGCAATATTTACCGCGACCCTCTGCTTTTAGAAAATCTTTCGCCCACAAAAATGAGTAACTTTTCGGCATTGTTAGATTATAGTAGCCCACTGCCAAAAGGCGCTAAATTTGAAGCAGGTTTAAAATTCAGCAGTACTAAAACAGATAACAACCTAATTTTTGGGCCAAAAGTAGGCAACGTATATACCGTCGATACTATCTTCAGCAACTATTTCATTTATACGGAGCGCATTGGTGCTGGCTATGTAAATTATAGTGGCAAATTTGGAAAATTGGATTTAAACGCGGGTGTGCGGGGCGAATATACCAGCTCTGATGGCAACTCGGTTACGCAGGGCAATAATACTAAACGCAACTATTTCAACCTCTTCCCAACCATATTGTTAAACTATCATTATAATGATAAAAACGATTATGCGTTAACGTTTACGCGGGGTGTATCAAGGCCAATATATGATAAGCTTAATCCATTCCTTTACTTTATCGATCTTTACAACTACCAGGCGGGTAACGCTTACTTAAGGCCTGTGTATGCAAATACCCTTAGTTTAACGCATACCTACAACCAGGAAATAAATACAAAGCTGTATGCTATATTAGCTACAGGCGCATCGTTCCCTTTTTATGCACAGGATGATGCTACCAAAGTTATCCTGAATACCGATGTAAACCTGGGGCGGGTACATACTATCGGCATAAATATTACAGCTCCAATTAAATTTAACACCTGGTGGACCAGCAGCTATGATGTAGATGCCTCTTACCAGCGCTATATTGCCGACCCGCAGTATGGCGACTTTGATAGAAGCACGGGTGATTTGATCGTTAATACCGTTCAAAGTTTTAACATAAGCAGTGTATTAGGTGCCGAAGTTGCCGGCCATTATGAAACGCCCACACTTTACGGCATCAACCAGTTTAAAGCAAATTACTACGTTGAGGCGGGAGTAAGTATGCAGCTATGGAATAAGCTGGGGAAACTGAGCCTTGTTGCGAATGATATTTTTAACACCAACCGCGACCGTTCATCTACCAAATACCAAAACCTTGACCGTTATACGGTTGACCGCAGAGAGTACCGGGTGGTAACACTAAGCTTTAGCTATCGATTTGGCAAAACGTCTGTAAAAGGGGCCGCCCGCCACAGAACAGGCAGCGAAGAGGAACAGAAACGTATGAATGGGGTGAATTAATCCACTTTCTCTTCGGGATATTTGCCTTTTATCCGGGTTACAAAAAAGTTGCCTAACGATTCGCTGTTAACAAATTTTTTATAGGCTGCCGGCTTAAAATTAAAATATTGCCAAACACCGCTATCTTCCTTAAACTCCAGTTCAAGAATGTGTTTTTCAGCATCGTAGCCAATGCTTTGTAAAGCCGATGATTGTACTGCCCGCCTGCGCATATAAATATAGCAGGGCAAAGCCAAAATGGTTTTAAAAAATTAACCTGCGTGGCCGCTAAATGCGCTGATAAGAATAATTAGCAAAACAATAATGGTGATGCCGGTATATAAATGGTCTTTTTCTATAATAAACCCAATGGCACTAAAAACAACCCTTACAATTGGCGTAGCTATCAACAAAATAATGCCTGCCTGTATAATAGCGCGCCCCCTGAAATTTACTATACCATTTATAATGCCCGATGCACTATGCACAAAATCGGGAATCCCCTTAAATTCGTGGTAGTTTGCAGTGCTTTGCCCGTGGCGGTACAGGTAAATAACACCACCAATAAAAACCACAAGCATAGATACAAAAACACCGGCACGCAGTACCCATCCTATTATAGCCTGTATGTCTTTATCTTTAAACTTATTTGTCATTGTTTAATTTGGGATTGTTAGGGCATATAAATACCAACAACATTTGCCGAAAATAAGTGTTAAAAAATAGCCTGCCAACTTTAATGTTAACCTATATAATATATAGACTTTATTGAAACTCCCCTGTAAACGCGGATGTTAAAGCAGTTTTTACTATTTTCGCAACCTCATACGGTAAATAAGCAAATGGACTATCAATTTAAAGATATAGAGCAGAAGTGGCAGAAGTTTTGGGCTGATAATAAAACCTTTAGGGCCGAAAACAAAACCAACAAACCAAAATACTATGTGCTGGATATGTTCCCTTACCCATCGGGTGCGGGCTTGCATGTTGGGCATCCGCTGGGTTATATAGCCTCTGATATTTTTGCACGTTACAAGCGCTTAAAGGGCTTTAACGTATTGCACCCTATGGGTTACGATAGCTTTGGTTTACCTGCCGAGCAATATGCTATACAAACCGGGCAGCATCCATCGGTTACTACCGAAGATAATATTGCTACTTACCGCCGCCAGCTTGACCAGATAGGGTTCT
The DNA here is from genome assembly GCF_028288105.1 of Mucilaginibacter sp. Lineage (GTDB taxonomy): Bacteria > Bacteroidota > Bacteroidia > Sphingobacteriales > Sphingobacteriaceae > Mucilaginibacter. The sequence continues at coordinate 16,961 of NZ_JAQBOI010000253.1, forward strand.
CGTTTGATTGGGAAAGGGAGGTGCGCACCAGTTCGCCCAATTATTATAAATGGACACAATGGATCTTTATACAACTGTTTAATAGCTGGTATAATAAAGATGCCGATAAGGCCGAAAGCATTGCCAAACTGGTTGAGCATTTTGAAACCAAAGGCTCGGCTGGTATAAATGCCGTTTGCGATGAAGAAATTTTAAGCTTTACCGCCGATGAGTGGAAGGCTATGAGCGAATATGAGCATCAAGCCGAACTATTAAAATATCGTTTAACCTACTTGCGCGAAAGCACTGTTAACTGGTGTGCTGCACTGGGTACCGTATTGGCTAACGACGAAGTGAAAGACGGCTTTAGCGAACGTGGTGGTTACCCTGTTGAACAAAAGAAAATGACGCAATGGAGCATGCGCATTACCGCCTATGCCCAGCGTTTATTAGAAGGCCTTGATACTATTGACTGGCCCGAGCCGCTAAAAGAAATGCAGCGCAACTGGATTGGTAAAAGTGTAGGTGCTTCTGTAAGGTTCCCATTAGCCTCACCTAAATCCTCTCCAAAGGAGAGGACCTCAGAAGAAGATAATAACTCCCTCTCCTTTGGAGAGGGCCGGGGTGAGGCTTCCTACATTGAAGTGTTCACCACCCGTGTTGATACCATTTTTGGTGTGAGTTTCGTGGTTGTTGCGCCAGAGCATGAATTGGTTGCAAGCCTAACCACGCCCGAACAAAAGGCCGATATTGATGCCTACATCGTTCAAACTAAAAAGAAAAGCGAGCTTGACCGTATGGCCGATACAAAAACTGTATCTGGTGCTTTTACCGGCAGTTATGTAACTAACCCGCTTAATGGTGATAAAATACCGGTTTGGATAGCCGATTACGTTTTGGCAGGATATGGTACCGGTGCTGTTATGGCCGTACCATCAGGCGATCAGCGCGATTATTTATTCGCGAAGCATTTTAACCTGCCGATAATCCCTATTATCGATATACAAAATATTGAAGTAGAGGCCGACCCAACCAAGGAAGGTAAATACATCAACTCCGACTTTATGAACGGCTTGGGCTATAAAGAAGCAACCGCCGCTGTGGTTGCCAAATTAGAAGCTTTGGGCTTGGGTAAGGCAAAAGTGAACTTCAGGATGCGCGATGCTATTTTTGGCCGTCAGCGTTACTGGGGCGAGCCGGTACCGGTTTACTTTAAAGGCGGTTTACCTTATTTAATTGGGGAAGAACACCTGCCTTTATTACTACCCGAAATTGATAAATACCTGCCAACTGAAACCGGTGAACCTCCATTGGGCCGCGCCACAGACTGGAAACATCCTGAAGGTGAATACGAACTAAGCACCATGCCGGGTTGGGCGGGTAGCAGCTGGTACTGGTACCGCTATATGGATGCCCATAACGATAAGGAATTTGCATCGCGCGAAGCGATTGAATACTGGAAAGATGTTGACCTGTACATTGGCGGCAGCGAGCATGCTACCGGGCACCTTTTGTACAGCCGTTTCTGGAATAAGTTTTTGAAGGATATTGGCAAAGTAGTTGAGGAAGAGCCTTTCAAAAAGCTGATCAACCAGGGGATGATACAGGGCAGAAGTAATTTTGTATACCGGTTAATTGATGATATGGGCAAGGGTACAAACACTTTTGTTTCTCATGGTTTGATCAAAGATCATAAAACCTCGCCATTACATGTTGATGTAAACATAGTTGAGAACGAAGTTTTAAACCTTAACAAATTCAAGGAGTTCCGCCCCGAGTTTGCTGATGCTGAATTTATACTGGAGAACGGCAAATACATCTGCGGTGTTGAAGTGGAGAAAATGTCGAAATCTAAATTCAACGTTGTTAACCCGGATGAGCTGATTGCCCGTTATGGTGCTGATACACTGCGTATGTACGAGATGTTCTTAGGTCCGCTGGAGCAAAGCAAGCCTTGGAATACCAATGGCATTGAGGGTGTGTTTAAGTTTCTGCGTAAATTTTGGAGGTTATTCCATGATGCGGACTGGAACTTTATTGTAGTTAACGAAGCCCCTACTAAAGCCGAGTTAAAATCGTTGCACAAGATCATCCGTAAGGTGGAAGAAGATATAGAGCGTTTCTCGTTCAATACATCGGTATCCAGCTTTATGATAGCCGTTAACGAATTAACCGATCTTAAATGTAATAAACGCGCTATACTGCACGAACTGGTAATTGCACTTGCCCCCTACGCCCCGCATATTTGCGAGGAACTTTGGGTGTTGCTTGGCAACGACGCAGGCACTATATCAACAGCTGCTTATCCAAAATTTAACCCGGCTTATTTGGTTGAGGATGAATTTAGCTACCCCGTATCTTTTAACGGTAAAATGAAAACCAACGTTAGCCTATCATTAACAATGGAAGCGGCCGATATTGAAGCGGCCATTTTAGCCAATGCCGATGTACAAAAATACCTGGATGGTAAAACCCCTAAAAAGGTAATTGTAGTAAAAGGCCGCATTGTTAACATAGTAATCTAATATAAATACCAAAGCCCCTGTACGTTGTGAATCCCCTGAAGGAGCAGCAATCTACAGGGCTTTTTGTTGCACCTTAGTGTAACATATACATTACTTTACATGTAATTTACACAAAAGCGATACATGCCTGTAACATTTTGGGCATTTTCGCCTCCAATTACCTAAAACGCTCTAAATAGTTCTTAATATGAAACGAATACTTTTACTTATAATAGTTATATGTGCTTCAATATCAGCCAAAGCCCAGTTTGGGGTTGGCGGTGGCGGTTCGGGCATTGTGGGAAAGATCTCCGGTACTGTGATTGATTCGCTCACCAAAAAACCGGTTGATTATGCTACGATCAGCTTATTTAAAAGCGGCGCGAAAACCCCTATCAACGGTGTACTTACCGATGAAAAAGGAAATTTCAAGATCGATAATATTCGCTCCGGTAAATACAAGATCACCGTATCTTTTATCGGTTATCCAACAAAAACTTACGACCCTGTTGAAACTACCGCTTCGAAACCGGATAATAACATGGGCCAGTTAGTGATCGCGCCAAGTGCAAAATCATTGAAAGAAGTACAGGTTGTTGGCCAGCAAGCACTTATCGAAAACAAAATTGATAAGATTGTTTACAATGCCGAAAAAGACCTCACAGCAGCCGGTGGTAACGCTACCGACGTGCTACAGAAAGTGCCATTGGTATCGGTAGATATGAACGGTAACGTGGCCCTGCGCGGTGACCAAAACGTAAGAGTACTTATCAATGGTAAGCCATCAGGTGCTACATCTGCCAGCCTTAGCGATGTGTTAAAAACCATCCCTGCCGATCAGATCAAAAGCATTGAGGTGTTAACTTCGCCATCGGCTAAATATGATGCTGAAGGCTCTGGTGGCATTATCAACATCATTACCAAAACCAAAAACGCATCGGGCGTTAGTGGTTCTGTAAGCGGTGGTGTAGGTACCCGCCAAAATAACGGTAACGTTAACTTTAACTACAACAAAAATCGTTTTAACTTTTCGGCCAATCTGGGTGGTAACCTTACCTGGCCGCAAACCTCAACATCAATATTCGAGCAAGCGCTTAAAGTTGGAAATTCTGTTCAGAACAATAGCAGCAATACCCATAACGAGATAAAACGCCATGGTGCACGTGGTTCTTTATCTGCCGGTTATGAGTTTAACGGCTTTAACAGCATTAACAGTACACTTACCTTAAACGATGGCGGTTTTAATGCCGACGGTGGTGGTAACTATCACTTTGAGGATGGCACACAAGTACTTGATTATATCGGCCGCTCTGTATCACATAATAAGTTTAGCGGTTTTGACTGGAACCTTGATTATACACACAAGTTTAAGAAAGAAGGCCATGAGATAGTAGTATCAGGACAATGGAGCCACAGCATCATAAAATCTGACTACTTAAACTTGTTTGATGCCCGTTATGACAGCCAATCAGGTAAAAACAATGGTAAAAACAACGAGTACACTGCCCAGGCAGATTATACCTTGCCTATTAGCAAAACTCTAAAACTTGAGGCTGGTGGTAAAACCATCCAAAGGCGTATAAACAGTGTTTACGATATCTTTACGGTACAGCCCGATGATATTGCATCAGAAAACCCTGTGGGTGTTAATCCTATTTTGGATACACAGAACTCAAACCTGTATAACTACAATCAAAATGTTTATGCGGGTTATAGCGTATTTACCATTAACTTGCCAAAAAACTACGCTGTATTAGCCGGTTTCCGTTACGAGAATACACGAATTACAGGCGACCCGCAAACACCATATGCAGGTGGGGATAATTCACAAACCTTGCAGCCGTTTAAAGCTAATTACAATACTTACGTACCAAGTTTAACTTTACAAAAAACATTTGGTTCAAATACGCTTAAATTATCATACAGCAAGCGTATACAGCGCCCAAGCCTGCAAGTGTTAAATCCATTCATTAACCGTAGCAGCCAGCAAAGCCAATCGGTAGGTAATCCTAACCTGGCTCCGGAAGTATCACAAACGGTTGAGTTAAACTATAACGCGTTTGTTAAAACTTCAGTTATAAACGTATCAGCTTATTACAAAAACACCCGCGACCTGATAGAAGGCATTGCAACACCAATATCTGATAATGGCATTATTGTAAACCGTACTGTTCAAAACAACGTAGCAGCTAACAACTCGCTTGGTGCAAGTTTCTTTGGTTCAATAAATCCAATTAAACCTTTAACTATTCGCGCCAGTATCAACGTGTTCACCTACAACCCAAGTGTTTACGCGGCGTATGTTGACTTCATTAATCCTGATGCGTTAAAAACCCGCTTTGTAACAACCATGTTTGGTAGTGCAACACTTAACCTGCCTAAAAACTTTATCATTGAAGCTTTTGGTTTCCAAAACTCGGCACGTAGAACCATACAAGGCAGCAGTCCGTCATTCGGTATTTATGCTATTGGTATCAAGAAACAATTCCTTGATAAAAAAGCGTCTATCGGCTTCAATACCGTACAACCATTTGCGGTTAACAAATCATTTAACCAAAATATATCAAGCCCTACGTTTAGCCAAACTTCACGTACACAATTCCCTTTCCAATCTTTCGGTATAACATTTAGCTATAGCTTCGGTAAAATAAGCTTCAGCAACCCGCAACAGAAGAAAAAGAAAGGCGTTAATAACGACGACCAAATACAAGGCGGCGACCAAACCGGTGGCGCACCACCAGCAGGCGGACGTTAATAGCCAGTAATAATTAATAGATAAAAAGCCCCTTCCAATTGAAGGGGCTTTTTATCTATACGCAACTTTTTATTTAAAACTTCGTACAACTTAATAATAATAATTATTAACTAAACCTTATAGCGATGAAGAAAAAAACCATTCTAATTATTACAGCGCTGTTATTTATTTTCAGCGTTAATTATTCTGTAGCTTCCGTAGATTTTAAAGGAAAGCAAAAAGATGTTACTTTCCAAAATGCCCAAAAAGAATCGGCTGTATCTTTAGGATCTTATACATATGGCGGAGTAGACTACTATTTTGAGGGAGACGATTTTGGGAACGTGAGCGGTGTTTATTATCTAAATAATGGAGTACCTCGTTATTTAAAGCATTTTAGTGGCACATGGAGCGCTCCCGTAAACGGAGGGGTGGCATTTGTTACTGCTACGGTATATTATGCTAGTGGTATGTATTTCGATGTTTCAGAAGATCTGTTTTAAAAAAAAGTCTTCCAATAAAGCTTTTTAGCCGCTACTCTAATGAAAAAGGCCGGTCAATTAACTTGACCGGCCTTTTGTATCTCAGATTCAGCTTTCGCTTATTTCTTGTTGTAGTATTTAAAATCTTTACCGATGAAACGTGCAGCAGCACCCAGTTCCTCTTCGATACGTAACAACTGGTTGTATTTAGCTATCCTGTCAGAACGTGATGCAGAACCGGTTTTGATCTGTCCGCAATTTAATGCAACAGCAAGGTCGGCAATGGTAACATCTTCAGTTTCGCCGCTGCGGTGGCTCATTACAGATGTGTAGCCATTGGTTTGTGCTAAACTAACCGCGTTAATAGTTTCAGTTAACGAACCTATCTGGTTTACTTTTACAAGTATAGAGTTGGCAGTATCGTTATCAATACCTTGTTGTAAACGTTTAACGTTGGTTACAAACAAATCATCACCCACTAATTGTACTTTATCACCAATCTTTTCGGTTAATAATTTCCAGCCAGCCCAATCATCCTCAGCCATACCATCTTCAATAGAAATGATAGGGTATTTGGCAGCTAATTCGGCAAGGTAATCTGCCTGTTCAGCGCTGGTACGGATAGCCCCTTTATCGCCTTCAAATTTTGTATAGTCGTATTTACCGTCTTTGTAAAACTCAGAAGCGGCACAGTCAAACGCAAGGCAGATATCTACACCTGGTTTGTAACCTGCTTTTTCAATAGCTTTTAAAATGGTTTCAACACCATCTTCGGTACCTTCAAAGGTTGGTGCAAAACCACCTTCATCACCAACTGCAGTAGAAAGGCCCCTGTCATGTAATATTTTCTTAAGGTTATGGAATACTTCTGTTCCCCAACGCAATGCTTCAGAGAAAGATGACGCGCCAACCGGCATGATCATAAACTCCTGGAACGCGATAGGCGCGTCAGAGTGAGAACCACCGTTAACGATATTCATCATTGGGATGGGCAGGATGTTAGCGTTAACACCACCAATATAGCGGTATAAAGGCTGGCGGCTTTCTTGTGCTGCAGCTTTAGCAACCGCTAAAGAAACACCTAAGATAGCGTTAGCACCCAAATTTCCTTTATTTTCTGTTCCATCAAGCGCGATCATGATAGCGTCGATAGCGTTTTGCTCAAATACATCAACACCCTTTAATTCGGCAGCAATTTTTTCGTTTACATTGGCAACGGCTTTTAAAACGCCTTTACCCATGTATACAGCTTTATCATCGTCGCGAAGCTCAACAGCTTCATGCACACCGGTAGAAGCACCAGAAGGTACTGCAGCACGGCCAAGCACACCATTTTCTGTAATTACGTCTACTTCAATTGTAGGATTGCCACGCGAATCAAGTATCTGGCGCGCATGAACATCAATTATTAAACTCATAGTTTATTTGTCGAATTTTGAGTGATATACTATACTAATTTGGTCGGCTAAGTTAAGCGCAAATTCAACAAATCGCAATTGAAATTTTGTATTTGTAATGATTATTAATCATTTGTGGTTGGCAGATGCTCACGCTCCACAGCATTTTTGCGGTTTATACGATACATTAGCGTCAACATCATATTGTTTTTGGCACTGCTGGTGGTTGCAGTATAGTTACGCTGATTTATCCAGCCTGCCTGTACTATCCATTTTTTATCAAACTGGTAACCTAATGATGCCGATATTCGGTTACGTTCAAAGTTGGGTGCTTTATTGTTAAAAAACACCTCATCAAAAATTGACAGGAACCAGGTTTTAGCTACAATTTTTTTATTGTTAAGCGGTACAAACATATTTAGCCTGTAACGAAAGCGGTTGCGGTAGTCGCCGTTTACCCAACGTTGCTCCACACGGTAACGGTGCTCAAACTTTAGCGGAGTAAGCAACTGGTTAATGGTCATTTGCTCCCATACACGAAATTCGTTGGTAAGCGGGCCTTTGTCTACGTCAAGATAATCATAAGTATGATAGGTACCGGTCCCCAACAAGGCAACAAAGTTTTTATCAATATCATAGCTTACACCGGCTTTAGCTTCATAGTATTGAAACTGACTGAAACCTGCACCATTTGTGCGTGCCTGGAACTCGGTATAACCGCCCCATTTGTGTGCAGTATCGCCCGGCATAACAATGGTGACAATTCCCCAGGTACCGGTTTTTGAATCTTGTGCATTAACTTTTGATGAACATATTGTTAACACAATAATTAATAAGGTTAAGTAAGTAATATTCTTTAACATTTGATTAATATTATTTTAATGCAAATGTATTTCCTGATTGTTACCTGCGTGTTAACTATACAAGTGTTAATGTTATTAATATGTTAAGGATTGGCGTTTATGTTAATTTAATGTTAACCGCCTCAAACAAAAAAAGACGCGAAGTATCGCGTCTCTACCTATCTTTTGTCTTCTTTCTTGACTCTAAAAATCTTGCATCTCTTCTTCCTCTACTCCCATTTAAACGTTTTCACGGCAACCGCATAGACCCCTATTCCCCATAGCAGCAGTATAAATAGCTGATGCGTAACATCGCCCAGGCCAGCACCTTCGAAGGCTACCTTGCGCATGGCATTGTTTAAGTGTGTTAATGGCAATACGTTACTTACATGCTGCAACCAGGTTGGGAAAGCCGTTACCGAGAAAAAGGTCCCCGACAGTAAAAACTGCGGCAGCGTAATAATATTTGATAACGGCGGCACCGTACTTTCGTTTTTGGCGATGCCTGATATGGTAAAGCCAAAACCCATAAATATGATAAGCCCTATTGTACAAAGCACCAGCATATTCAGCACCGTGACCACACCGTGTATTAATGTAAAGCCAAACGCGTAATGCCCAATCATAATAATAAACAGCGCACCCAGTAACGAAAACACAATACGGGCAAGGGTTTCGCCCAAAACTATACTGTACCTTTTAACCGGGGTGGCAAAAAAGCGTTTAATAACCAGCGTTAACCTCAAGCTAATAAAAACGAATGCTGTTCCAAATACCCCACTGCTTAACAGCGAAAAACCCAACTGGCCCGGCAATATAAAATCGATGTACTTGTACTCTCGCCCGGTAACAACGGTTTCTTTAAGATTGACAGCATCTGGTATTTTAATGCCCGAATAAGCTTTTATCCTGCTTAGCTGTTCTGATTGTAAACGGTAGAATATATTATTCAGGGCCGATTTTAATACCGCTCCCTTATCGCCCGATGCATGGCTGTATTGTACGCTCATATCTATCGGCTTCATTGGCACAAAAGGTTTAAGATCGATAATAGCATCTATACTTCCTTTTGCCAGATTCTTGTTCATCTCATCGACAGATTGATCTTTAATGAGGTGTACAATAGTATTTTTCTGTAAGGCCTTGTAAACCGGATTTAGCGTGTCACATCCTTTGGTTACACCTACATCTATCGACATGCCCCCACCGCCAATATTGGCAAACACTACAATAAATATCAATGGGAACGCCAAACTAAACACCACCGCCGAGGGGCTTCGTAAAATAGAACGGAAACTGGCTTTTGCAATAGCCAGGGTGGCACGGGTATTACTATATTTTTGGTTCATTAGTTCAATTGTTCATTAGTTTATTGGTGCTTTCAAAAGCTGCAAACTGCCTACCGGCAACTGCAAACTCTTTCTAACTCTCCCTCCACTCCTTACCGGTAAGGTTAATAAATACGTCTTCCAGATTGGCTCCTTTTGTTTCCTTTTCGCGTTCAAAACCTGTGGCTACCAGCTGATCAATAAAATGATCGGGAGTATCAATACCGATAATATGGCCACCGTCAACAAAGGCTACACGGTCGCATAATACTTCGGCTTCGTCCATATAGTGGGTGGTGATAACTACCGTGGTGCCTGCATCGCGTATCTCGCGGATCAAATCCCAAAGGTTACGGCGGGCTTGCGGGTCAAGGCCGGTTGTAGGCTCGTCCAGGAAAATTATACGGGGGTTATTTATTAAAGTAGTAGCAATAGAGAAGCGCTGCTTTTGCCCGCCCGATAGATCTTTGTATTTTGCTTTAGCTTTATCAGTTAAGGCTACCTTTTCCAGCATCTCCATTGGGGTTTTATTAACCCCGTATAAGCCGCAAAACAGCACGATCAATTCCGATAGGTTAAGGTTAGGATAATATCCTGCTGCCTGTAGTTGCACACCAATACGTTTTTTTATACTGTCGGCATCGGTTTCTATATCAAAGCCATCAACCATAATTTCGCCCGATGTTTTTTCGCGCAGCGTTTCTATAACTTCCAGCGTAGTAGTTTTACCCGCCCCATTCGGGCCAAGCAGCCCGAAGATCTCGCCCTCGTAAACTTCAAAACTAATGCCTTTTACAGCCTCAAAATCGCCATAGTTTTTAACCAGATTTTTTACCGTAATAATAGGTTGGTTTGCCATAATGTAAATATGCGGTGTATTTGTTTAATTATCACATAGCCAAGGTTAAAATCAGATTAAAATTCAATTAGATTTTCGCCCGCAACAAGGCTTGTATGACCAGTTAATTTTAAAAAATTAAATGGCCCAACAAGCTGATAGCAATAATGACTTTTGTTACGAAGGCAACAATAGCGGTAAGTACAGGTAGTGTGAGTAAAGTTGTCATGATGTTTAGTTTTAACACCACAAAAATGTACCTAAACCGGGCTTTTTAACAGGGTTTTTAGGTGAATGGATGCAAATTGTCGGTAAATGTATTCTTCTAAGGAATGAGTATCGGCATTTTGCAGGCTGCGTTTTTACCGGTTATTCGGGATCAACGTTAATACCAATTTGCTTAAGCAGCAACGATGCGTTGAAGGTTTTGCACTCGCCATGTTTTATTTTATAGTCGAACAGCATTTCGCCGTTTTGCACCTGTATATCAAAATAGTAATTGCGTACGTAGTTAGGGTATTTATCTTCTAAACGGGCAATCTGCAGATCGTGTGTGGCTACCATTCCTACGCCTTTTTTACTGATGAGTTGTTCAATAACCGCTTTACTGCCCAAGTATTTATCCATGGAGTTGGTTCCGCGCAGCATCTCGTCAATCAAAAAGAAAACACGGTGCTCATGTTCAACAGCAGCCAGCAGCATTTGCAGGCGGTCAAGTTCGGCCTTAAAGGTTGATGTGCTTTCGTTCAGCGAATCTTTTATCCGCATGTAACTTACTATCGTGATAACCGAAACCTCCATACTTGTCGCACATACCGGCGCCCCGCTTAAAGCCAGCACGGTGTTAATGCCGATGGTACGCAGAAAAGTACTTTTACCGGCCATGTTGCTTCCGGTTATAATGTCAATGTTATAAGCATCTTTCAGGTCGTAATCGTTATCAACCCTTTTATCGCTGCGGATAAGCGGGTGGGCGATATTTTTGGCCAAAACAGTATAACCTTCGGTATCTGCAATAACAGGATAAACCCATTCCGGATAGTTTATGGCAGGTACAGAAATGCTTATCAACGCTTCAAACTCGGCAATTACATCAAAGGCTTCTTCCAGGTTTTCGCAGTTGTTACGCTTCCAGTTCTCAATGGCTATGATCTGCCTGATATCCCACAGTAAAAACACATTGAGAATAACGCCTACAATCACATTAAGGTGGTAGTTAAGCTTATTGATCAGTTCGGATAGTTCTTTTATCTTTTCGGATGTTTTATCGTCCTTTAATTTTTGGGCCAGGTTATTGGTATAGGCAGCGCCCCACTCCTGCGTTTCTATCTTGTTGAAAACACCGGCATAGTTGCCCAGCATCTTCCCAATTTTATCGGCTATCATATCGGCCTTTTTAATATAGGTGGCTTTAGAAAATACAATGCCCATATTTAACAGCCCAATAAACGTAGCCAGGCTTTTAACCGGCGGGTAAAAATATGCGGCAACAATAACCGCAACTAATATATAAGGCGCAACTTTAGCGTATTTACCCAACCACTTTTCGCCGCTTAAGTTCAGTGGCAGGTGCAGGTATTTAAACAAATTATTAAGGCGGCTAACATCGCCATCATTACAAAATAAAAGTAAAGTTTGTAATTCCTTTTTCCATTCGTTTTTAACGGCCAGTTCTTTTATAGCTTCCTGTCGTAATAAAATTGTTGGCTTATCTGATGGCGCATTTAACCAGGCTGCCAGCTTATTGCTCCCTGTTGATGTTGCCGCGCGGTTGATCAATTGAAACAATGAAGCGTTACCGAATATATCCAGATCAGAACTATAAAAATGTTTCTCGTTGCTATATTGCTGCCCGTTACTGTACAAGTTTGTATTGCTTTGAAGGCTGTTAATCTCGTTAAGGTTTATCTTTTCCAGATCCAGGTAATAATCGCGTTGGCGTTCGTACTTGCCCTGGCGGGATACCAGCCATGCAAACCCGGCCAACAAGGCCACAAAAGCAATGGCCATAATGGTAAAATTATCCTGCACAATGGTAAGGTATACCGAGAAGATCATTAACCCGAAAATGCCCAGCCTTAACAGCGAATACGTGTTGGCCAGTTCTTTATATTTATTTGCCTCTTGCTTTGCCAGCGCGGCAGCCTCGGTATAGTTGTTTATTATGGCTTGTTCCACAGGTTTTAAAAGGTATTTTTGCAGCTTCAATGTTACAACAATAAGAGCACATTTCTACTTTAATAGTTACAAGCTTAAATGAAAATTACGTTTATTACCGTTGGCAAAACCGAGGATGCCTATTTAAAAGATGGCATTGAAAAATATGTAAAGCGCCTAAAGCATTATACCAAGCTGGAAATGGTAGATATCCCCGAGTTAAAAAACACCAAGGCCCTAACCGAAGATCAGCAAAAAGCCAAAGAAGCCGAGCTGATCCTGAAAAAAATAACGGTGCAGGACCACGTAATACTGCTCGACGAAAACGGCATGGAGTTTACCTCGGTACAGTTTGCCAACTACATCAATAAACGTTCGGTATCGTCATCAGCTAATCTCATTTTTATTGTTGGTGGCCCCTACGGGTTCGACCAATCTGTTTACCAGCGCGCCAACGATAAAATATCCCTAAGCCGTATGACCTTTTCGCACCAAATGGTCCGCCTGTTTTTTGTGGAGCAATTGTACCGGGCGTATAGCATTATTAAAGGCGAACCGTATCATCATCAATAGCCCAGATGTGCAGATTTTAGATGTGCGGATATGCAAATGAGGTGAAGTTGATTCGTTTCCAATAATGTAATTTATTTGCACATTTGCATATCTGCATATTTGCACATCGATTATCATGCACAGTCACGACCACTCCCATCATCACCACGATCATGCACCAAAGATCGACCACCTGAACAGCGCTTTTATATGGGGCATTGTATTAAACTCCGCTTTTGTTATTATTGAAGTGATAGCAGGGTTGATAAGTGGCTCTTTATCATTAATAACCGATGCCGGGCATAACCTGAGCGATGTTGCTTCTTTAGCGCTGGCATTGTTGGCCTTCAAACTGGCCAAGGCCAAATCAAATAAAGATTATACTTACGGCTATAAACGTTCAACCATTATCGTGTCGTTTTTTAACGCTATGATATTAATTGTAGCGGTTGGCTTTATTGTTTACGAGGCAATAATGCGCTTTATGCACCCCGAACCAATTGCCGGTAGTACGGTTGCCTGGGTGGCTTTTGCTGGTATAGCTGTAAATGGCTTTACCGCATGGCTTTTTGTTAAAGATAAAGACACCGACCTTAACGTAAAAGGGGCCTACTTACACATGGCGGTTGATGCCATTGTATCGCTGGGCGTGGTAATATCCGGAATCATCATTTACTTTACGCACTATGTTTGGATAGATAGCGTGGTAAGTATCATCATAGGTATAGTGATATTAACCGGCACCTGGAACCTGCTTAAAGATAGCCTGCGACTGGAGATGGACGGCGTTCCAAAAGAGATGGACCTTAAAAAGATAAAAGCCGAACTAATGAAAGCCGATGGTGTGGTAGATATTCACCACATGCACGTTTGGGCCCTAAGCACTACCGAGAATGCCCTTACCGCCCACCTTGTTGTTAAGCCCGAAAACATAGCCCAGTTTGATGATATTAAACACGATCTGCGGCATAGGCTGGAACATTTGTCCATCAGCCACAGCACTTTTGAGCCGGAGTTTAGCAATGAAAAATGTGAGCAGCCTGATTGTTAATACGATGAACAAGAAAAAAATAATAAGCCTCATTTTCATTTTAACATGCGTGCAATTAATCGCATACATTGTTTGGCCATCTTATATTCTATCCACTAAAAATTTAGAATTGGGGGCAGTAATCATTTGGGCTGTTTTTGGTATAGCAATCGTACTTACTTTGCTTTTTTTGGGTTTCTTAGCTTGGTATTCAAGACGTGAGGTCGATAAGCAAAATCTTACCCTTGTTATTTGTTTAAGTTTAATTCCAGTATTTTTCGTACTATCAAATTTAAATTTGATCAGTTAAATTAAATCCATTCGCCCATGAGCACAACAAACAGACGTAAATTTATAGCAACCGCTGCAACTGTTGCCGCAGGCACTATGGTTGCATCAGCAATGCCATCAATCGTAAAAACTACTACTATGATAAATAGATATCCAATTGTACACCATGCGCTTTTCTGGTTAAAAAACCCTGATTCGAAAGAAGACCGCGATAAACTGGTAGCCGGCGTAAAATCGCTTGGTAAAATAGAGACCGTAAAAGAACTGCACGTTGGCATAGTAGCCAGCACCGAAAAACGCGATGTAGTTGATAATAGCTGGGGAGTATCCGAAGTAATGTTCTTCGCGGATCTTGCCGGGCAAGCCGCCTATCAAACCCATCCTATCCACCAGGAGTTCATCAAAAACCATAGCCACCTTTGGGAAAAGGTTATAGTTTATGATGCGGTGGATGCTTGATTAAGTTATTCGTCATCCTGAACTTGTTTCAGGATCCCACAGTACAGGTTGACTACTTAGCGAGAGAGATGCCGAAACAAGTTCGGCATGACGGCCATTTTTGTAGTCTGACAAATCTTCAAAACAAACAAAGCCCCGATAGATAACCTACCGGGGCTTTTATATTATCAGTAAAATTGCTTACGCTTTTTTAGCAGGGGCCTTTTTAGCTTTGGCTTTTGGGGCTTCAGCAGCAGGGGCTTCTTCTTTTACAGGTTCGGCAGCAGGGGCTTCTTCAGCAACAGGGGCCGCTGGGGCTTCTTCGCTAAACAAAGGCATATCCTTCAGGATATGAAACCAGCTGATTATCTTTTTGATATCTGATGAATAAACCTTCTCCTCGTCGTGGTCGGCAGCAACAATGTAAAAAAACTCGCGGAGCTTTTTACCATCATCCTTAACAGCCGGTACGTTTGCAGCATCTTTCATGCGGCCAAATACATCGGTTAGTTTAATATCATCCTCAAGCCCGAAAATGGTTATCTCGTTCAAGGCCGCCAGTTTTGCGGTAGATAAATTTGCTATCAGCTTAGTTTTTTGCGCATCAAGGCTTTCTAAAACATAACCTGTTTTGTTTTGCGCAAGCGCTCTCCACAAACCCGGTTTGCCCGATACCGCAACAATTCCCTGTAAATTCATATATTATTCTTCTATTACTTCAATACTTAAAATCTTATCGCCCTGGCGTATCTCGTCAACAACGTCAACATTTTCAACAACCTTACCAAATACGGTATGGTTACGGTCTAAATGAGCGGTATTATCGCGGCTATGGCAGATAAAAAATTGTGAGCTACCTGTGTTACGGCCAGCATGCGCCATTGAAAGCACACCACGATCGTGGTATTGGTTTTCGCCTGTTAGTTCACAGTCAATACGTGTACCAGAACCACCTGCACCTGTACCTGTTGGGTCACCACCTTGTACCACAAAATTAGGGATAACACGGTGAAAAGTTACGTTATTGTAAAAACCTGTTTTAGCCAAGTTTAAAAAGTTAGCTACAGTATTAGGCGCATCTTTATCGTAAAATTGAACGGTCATGTCACCTTTTTCGGTTTTAATAATTGCTTTGCTCATTGTTTTATTTTTTAAACAGGTGGCAAAGGTAATAAATTGAGGTGAAAAGGGAAAGTGGTGATTAGAGATTGGTGGTTAGCGGTTTGTCACATTTATAATATACAAAGTGTGTATGATCCAACGTTTATCATTCTTTTCAAACTTTAGGGCGTTGCCTGCGGCCGGGCTGTACGCTCATACTGCGCAGGCCTTAACCACATTGCCGGTATCCGCTGCCATCCCTAACGCGGATTTATTAGATAGCTATTTACTACGGTATAATACCATTTCCAATTAATCGTTACATTTGGTAGCATCCAATGAATATTTTAAAACGACACCTTTTAGTTTTCACCTTTCTGCTTCTACCCCTCGCTATGCGGGCGGCCTCTATCCTTATCCCCATGGATGATGAGCAGAAAGATCATCTAAAATCGTACGGCATTGCTTTCTGGACGTTGAAGAACGGCGAAACGGTAGATTGGCTGCTCAACTACCGCGGCGGCAGCTTTATGATGAAGTATGATAAAAAACTGGAAGACGAGTGCAAGATCCGTGGTGTTAGCTACCAGGTTTTACCCGATGCCAAGGTAAACGAAATAATTAACGAGGTTAGCGACCCGTCTGTTAACATGGATATTGTTAAGCTGGAGAAAGCACCCAAAATGGCGGTGTATTCGCCCAAAAATAAACTACCCTGGGATGATGCCGTTACCCTTGTTTTAAAATATGCTGAGATCCCTTATGATGTTATTTACGATGAGGAAGTGATACGCGGCGATCTGCCAAAATACGACTGGCTACACATGCACCATGAGGATTTTACGGGGCAGTTCAGCAAATTTTACGTTTATCGTTATGCGCAATGGTATAACGATGATGTAAAAGGTCAGC
This sequence comes from Mucilaginibacter sp., assembly GCF_028288105.1. Taxonomy (GTDB): domain Bacteria; phylum Bacteroidota; class Bacteroidia; order Sphingobacteriales; family Sphingobacteriaceae; genus Mucilaginibacter. Next base: position 33,546 of record NZ_JAQBOI010000253.1, read on the forward strand.
AAGCTATGGCGACTAAACTGGGCTTTAAAAAAGTTTCGCAAATGAAACTGGCAGTGGTACAGCACATTCGCGATTTTTGCGCCGGTGGTGGCTTCCTGTTTGCCATGTGCAGCGGTACCGATACCTTCGATATTGCCCTGGCAGCTTCCAAGACTGATATTGTAGAAAGCATGTTTGATGGCGACCCTGCCGACCCGGATGCGCAATCAAAACTTGATTTTACACAAACTTTCGCTTTTCAGAATTTCACGCTCGATCAAAACCCAACGTCGCACCAGTTCAGCAATATCGATGTTACATCGATACGGCAGGTAGAACGCAGCCGCGATTTTTTCACCCTGTTTGATTTCTCGGCCAAATGGGATGTGGTGCCCAGTATGCTTACACAAGATCATGATAAGGTGATAAAAGGCTTTATGGGCCTTACAACCGCTTACAATAAAAGCAAACTTAAACCTGGCGTTACCATAATGGGCGAAATGAAAACCGCCAACGAAGCCCGCTACATACACGGCGAATTTGGCAAAGGCCAATGGACTTTCTATGGCGGCCACGACCCCGAAGATTATCAGCACGCCGTAGGCGACCCGCCAACTGATCTTAAGCTGCACCCAAATTCGGCAGGGTACCGGTTGATATTAAACAACGTACTGTTCCCGGCAGCTAAAAAGAAGAAACAGAAAACTTGATTTCAGTTTGCAGTTATGAGTGGGCAGTTTGCAGTGTTTAACTGCTAACTGAGAACCGCTTCTTGCAAACTGCTTACTGCCAACTTAATTATAGAACGTCCACGCTACACCAAACTTTAACATTTTATCCATTTGCGGGTAGCGGTTTACGGTGTAGAAACCATTGCTAAAAATACCCTGGTTTACATAATCATATTGGATAAAAAGGTTGGTACGCTGTAGGGTAGCTTTAAAAAATACTGTTGCTATAGGGTATGAAGTAAAGGTAA
>NZ_JAQBOI010000266.1 GCF_028288105.1 Mucilaginibacter sp.
TTTCTCAAGAACTTAACCTGCCTGTATTTATAGACAACGACTCCAGTTTAATTGCCTTAGCCGAACTGAAGTTTGGTGCCGGGAGGAATTTGAAAGACGTTTTAGTTGTAAATGTAGGCTGGGGAACGGGGCTGGGGATGATCGTAAATGGCAGCCTTTTTAGGGGGCACAGCGGCTACGCCGGAGAATTTAGCCACATCCCCCTGTCGCAAAGCAACAAGATCTGCTCATGTGGAAAACGAGGATGTTTGGAAGTGGACACCTCTTTATTAGTTCTGCTCGAGCGTTCGAAAGCTGAAATGGACGCTGGCGTCAGTTCCAGTATGGAACTGGTTTATAAGGAAACCGGCAATCTGTCTGGCGATCACTTTTTGCAAGCTGCCAAATCTGGCGACCCTCTGGCGGTATCTATACTTTCAGATGCCGCATTCCTGATCGGTAAAGGCATGTCCACCCTAATACATATCATGAATCCAAAGCTTATAGTTTTAAGTGGAAGGGGGGCAATTGCGGGTAAAATTTTGATGGCGCCAATACAACAAGCCATTAATGAGTTTTGTATCCCCTGGCTTGCCGAACAAACAGAAATTCAGGTATCAGCACTGGCCTCAGAATCTGAACTTTTAGGGGCCGCAACATTAGTAATAGAGAACTGCAGCTTCAATTAACAAAGACACATTTAAATAAACCATATAACAAACCATATAATCGTTAACCCTTAAAACCTAAAAAATGAAACAAATGTACTTAAGGTGTACAGCTCTATTGCTATTCAGCATGATAACAATAGCCGCTTATGCACAAAAAACAGTTACCGGGACGGTGACTGAAACCTCTGGCCAAGCCCTTCCCGGGGTAAGTGTGGCAGAAAAGGGGACAACAAATGGTGTATCTACCAGCGTAGATGGTAAGTTTAGCCTATCGGTTAAGCCGGGTGCTGTATTAACTTTTTCTTTTATTGGCTTTAAAACTAAAGAAGTAACAGTTGGCGCAGAAGCAACTATAAATGTTGTTTTAGAGAGTGGTGAAAATGCCCTTACTGAAGTTGTTGTAACAGCTTTAGGTATTAAAAGGGAAAAGAAATCATTAGGATACTCTGTTCAGGAATTAAAGGGACAAACGCTGGCAAATACAAAAGAGCCAAACTTTGTTAATTCTCTTTCTGGCCAGGTGGCGGGTTTGCAAATTACCCGTTCGGCTAATGGCCCCGGTGCATCTTCCAGGATCACACTAAGGGGTAATAATTCATTAACCGGTGATAACCAACCTTTAATTGTTGTTGATGGTGTACCAATGGATAACTTTATTGGTAACGAGATTAATGGTCAGGGCAATCGCAATAACGATTATTATAACCCAAGCAGGGATATGGGTAACGGTTTAGCCGATATCAATGCGGAAGATATTGAAAGTATCAGCGTATTAAAAGGTCCTTCGGCGGCAGCGCTTTATGGTTCAAGGGCCGGTAATGGTGCAATTTTAATTACCACCAAAACGGGTAAAACACAAGGCGGTTTAGGCATAACCCTTACTTCATCAATTGGCGTTGAAGATATTTTTGCGAGGCCAAAAATGCAAACCCAGTTTGGGCAAGGTACCCAAGGCAAGTATGATGCAACATCTACGCTTAGCTGGGGTGAAAAAAATAGCGGCCAAACCCAAACAAAAACAGATGGTTCAACCTTTGCTCAAAACTATAACGACAACATCGGTAATTTTTTCCAAACCGGTTTAACATCAAACCAGGGAATATCATTACAACAGCAATACAAATCAACTTCGGTTTATACTTCATACAATCGTTTGGATGACAAAAGTTATATCCCGGGTGCTAAACTTATCCGTAACAACCTAATGGCACGCACCGTTAGTAAGTTTGGAAGTAACGACAGGTGGACTGTTGATACCAAAGTTCAGTACATCAACTCAACCGCGCGTAACCGCCCTCAGGCAGGTTATAACCCTAATAACTATTTTTATTATTTACAGACGCTGCCTACCTCAATTAACGTATTAGATTATAAAAATCCGTTAAATGCAGCCGGTAACATGAATTGGTGGCACGATGGGCAGGACTTAAGCCCATACTGGGCCTCTAAGTATGTTCAAAACCAGGATGTAAGGAACAGGTTCCTGTTAAATGCAACAATTAAATATCGATTTAATAATTGGTTAAGCTTTGAAGGTAAAGGTGGTGCAGATACTTACAGCACAAACTCTGATAGCAGGCAATATGCAGGTGCTACAGCAACTTCAACAGGCTCATACGGTTTGCGTAAAACAACATTTACAGAAACCAACTACAGTGGTTTACTATTGGCTAAAAAAGATAACCTGATTGGTAAATGGGGTGTAAGCGCAACTTTGGGCGGTAACTTAATGAACCAGCAACAGTCTTTCTTTAGTGGAAGCGCCGGAACGTTAACTGTACCAAACCTTTTTGCAATAACCAATGCGGTAGGTAACCCGGGCCTTGATCAGGGCTTATTCAAGCATAATATTTATTCAGTTTATGGATCATTAGGCATAAACTATGACCAGGTATTATTTATAGATGGTACTGCAAGAAACGACTGGACCACTACATTGATCGCAGCAAACAGATCATATTTTTATCCATCTGTGAGTACAGCGTTTGTGTTCTCAGAAGCGTTGAATAAAAACGGTAGTTTACCATCATGGATAACTTATGGTAAAATTAGAGGATCATTTGCATCGGTAGGTAATGATTTACCTCCATATAAATTATATAATACTTATTCAATCAGCAAAGACCCGAATAATAATACCAATGCTAGCCGTAATGACGTATTGTATGATCCAAATGTGAAAAGCGAGCTGATCAAGTCATACGAAGCGGGTTTGGAAATGCGCTTTTTTGACAGCCGTTTAGGATTTGACGTTTCCGTTTATAAATCAAATTCTACCAGGCAATTGCTTGACCTGCCAATGGATCCATTAAGCGGCTATTCATTCCGTAAAATTAATGCAGGTAATATCCAAAATAAGGGTATAGAGTTAATGGTTGACGGTAAAATTTTAAGGAGTAACGATGGCTTTAACTGGAATACTACGGTTAACTTCTCTCTGAACAGAAACCTTATTAAAGAGTTAACCCCAGATGTTAAGATGTACCCATTAGGTACCTACGATAACCTTTCTATTTTAGCGCAAGAAGGAGAGCTTTATGGTGCTATTTATGGTTCAAGCTTTAAAAGGGTAAATGACCCAAGCAGCCCGTATAATGGCCAACTGCTATTATCTGATGCCGGTTTACCACAGGTTGGCGATACCAAACTTTTGGGTAACCAACAAGCAACAAGCCTATTAGGTGTAACCAACTCTTTCTCTTATAAAAATGTTAGTTTTTCGTTCCTGGTTGATGCACGTTTTGGCGGTAAGATCTTCTCAAGCACTATAGCACACATGGAAGCTTCCGGTACATCAAATAAAACAGTAGTAAACGGCGACAGGGCAAATATTGTAGTACCGGGTGTAATTCAAAGCGGATCTACATATGTAGCGAATACTAAAGAAGTTAACCCACAATTATACTGGCAGGCAGTTACTACCGGTAACCAGGGTATTACCGAGGCAAACTTGTATGATGCATCAAACATACGTGTTAGAAATGTGCAGTTAAATTATGACCTTTCTAAAAACTTTTTATCGCGTATAGGTATACAAAGGGCACGCGTTGGTGTTTCTGCAAATAACCTGTGGTTAATAAAAAGCCATATGAACGGCTTAGACCCTGAGACTGTTTATGCTACAGGAAGTAACGCAACCGGTTACGAAAGCGGAAGTGCGCCTACCACACGCACATTTTTACTTAACTTAACTATTGGTTTCTAATACCACATTAAAAAGAAAAAATTCATAGATATGAAAACGATATTAAAAAAATCATGCCTTGTGCTTACAGCTACAATGATGCTGGCGTCGTGCAAGAAGTTTGATGAGATAAATAATGATCCGTTCGCTGCAAGTGCAGATCAGGTTCAGACTGAGTATTTTATTAATAATTCGATTATAGGTGCCCAGCAAGATCCGGGCCTGTCAGAACGTATATTCGTGCTGTACTGGGTTCCCGGGGGCCGCGGCCAACAGGATGAGGATGGTGAAACATTCTCTCAGGGTTCATTTGTTGATGATTGGGCGTCTGAGTATTACAGGCAATCATCACAATGGCAAAATAACATTAATACAGCCATACAAATTGGTGCCGACCAAATTGCAAAAGGTACATCAAAACCATATACTAACAACCTGATACAGGTTGCAAGGATCTGGAGGGCTTATTTAATGAGCGAGTTTAGTGATACTTTTGGCCCAATGCCAACGGATGCTTTTCAAGGAAAAAACCCTGAATTTCAGGACGTAAAAACGGTTTATTATTTTGCGCTTACTGAGCTTAAAGATGCAGCTTCAAAACTTGATCTTTCAATAACCAATACGGATGTGGTGAATAAAGAAGACCCGGCGTATGGTTATAATTATGCTAAATGGCGTAAATATGCTAACTCAATGCGTATGCGTTTAGCTATGAGATTATCGGAAGTTGATGCATCAAAAGCCGAAGCTGAGTTTACAGATGCTGCCGCAGGTGGTGATTATATTACAGATGCTGCTGATATGTTTGCTATACAGGAATTACCAAACAGCTATAACCCGCTTAGCAGTGTTTTTAGAAAAGAATCGTCATGGATGGGCTTGCCAATATCTGCAACTTACAATAACCTGGCCGTTGGTTTGGGTAGTGTAAAATCTGCAGATCAGTTAGGTGCTGCTTTCCAGTCTGCAATTAAACCTGCTGATTGGTTAGGACAAAGGTATACCGACCAGCTTGCTACTAAAACCAACGACCCAATGGCTGGTTACTGGTTAAATGGCTTACCTAATACTATTGACCCGCGTGCTTATAAAATTTTCAGCATTCCCGGTGATATAACAAATGTAAATTACCCGGCTATAGGTGGTTCATTCACTAGTTTTACCGGTCCAATTAAAGATGCGTCGGGCGCTACCTTAAAAACGCTTAACGCTAAATATACTTGGAACGCTAAAGCTGACGGTAATTGGGGTGGAAAAACAGCACTTAATCAACCTATTGTTACCAATGGATGTAAACCATTAACCAATTTAATTTACAGAAATGGTACAAACAAAAGAGTATTTTTTGGCCCTTGGGAAACCTATTTCTTGTTAGCAGAAGCCGCAGAACGTGGCTGGGCATCGCCTGTTGCTGCTAAAACAGCTTACGAAACCGGTGTTACAAAAAGCTTTGAATACTTTGGTACTTCAGCAAATTTAAGCACCTACCTGGCATCTACAGATTATAACCGCGCAGGTACATCTGTTAACTGGGATAATGTAACAGAACCACCTGCAACACATACAATGAATTACGAGGATGGCATAAGCGGCGCAGCCGGGACCGTTGCTGTTGCTTATCCTAAAAATGATTTATATAAATCTGGCGCGGTTAAAAATGACCACCTAACCAAAATTATTACCCAGAAATATCTGGCGCAATTACCTTGGCTGCCTTTAGAAACATGGAGCGACCACAGAAGGTTAGGTTTGCCTTTCTTTGAAAACCCTGCGGTTGAAGAGACCATGCCAGATCTGCCTGCTTTAAACAGCGGTAACTATATGACTGGTAATATTAAATTTTTACCTCAGCGTTTAAAATATCCATCCAGCTTAAAAAATAGTAATGCGGCCGGATACAATAAAGCGCTTGCTTCTTTAAACGGAGCAGATGCTGTTTTAACACCACTGTGGTGGGCACAGCACTAATTAGTGTTTTGATTTAAGGAAAAAGGGGTGCCAAAAGCACCTCTTTTTTGTTTAAATAAAGTTTTACTTAAATTATAATAAGCCAAATAGTCTTTATAATTCAGGGTAGCAGTTCACAAAACCTTGTATCATTTAAATGGCATATTTATTCACTTCAAAATTATTTCAAGATTGAATCATAAATTTGAAAAATGAAAGTACTTGCCTTAGAGGATAATAAAGAGCTTGCGCGTAGCATCCGTGATTTTCTTTCTCTGGCAGGCTATATTTGTGAGCTGGCAGGTAGTGTTGAAGAAGCAAAGAATAAACTGCTTACTTTTTCGTATGATTGTATTTTGCTTGATATTATGCTGCCCGATGGTAACGGGCTCGATCTGCTGGAATTTATAAAGGCCGAAAATATTCAAAGTGGTGTGCTTATTATATCGGCCAAAGAAGCCCTTGATGATAAAGTAAAAGGCCTGGAAGGCGGCGCTGATGATTACCTTACCAAACCCTTTCACTTATCTGAACTGCATGCGCGCTTACGGGCTATATACCGGCGCAAAAGTTTAAATGTAAGCAATAACAATATAATCTCTTATAATGGGATAAGCCTTAATACCGATACCTTTGAAGCATTTATTAATAATCAGCTGCTTGATATTACCCGTAAGGAGTTTGAATTGCTGATGTATTTTATGGTAAATAAGAACCGGGTACTGTCAAGGCAGGCAATTGCCGCCCATTTATGGGGCGATTATACAGATAATTTAGCAAATCTGGATTTTGTGTATCAGCATGTTAAAAATTTGCGAAGAAAAATAAGTTTAATTAATGGTACTGATTATATTGATACAATTTATGGTTTAGGTTATAGGTTTAAATCAACCGAAACAGAGATATGAAATTAGTTGATAAATTAACATTGTGGTTGGTAGGGGTTGTGTTTTTGGTAACACCAATAAGCATGGTCATATCATACCGCAGTATAAGGGATAACATACACGAGGCAGAGATCAATAGGCTGCAGGATGTGAACGATAAAGTAGCAAGCCAGATACGTGCCGGTATCCCACCGCACAAATATATCCTGGATAGGCCTATTGATATTAAAAAAATAGGTGTTATGCCCGCTTTGCAAACAAATGCAAGCAGCCACAATTTTTACAATCCCGAACTTAAACGCGATGAGTGCCGCCTTGACGTGGTATCCTATTATAAAATAAACAACGCTGTTTACAGCATCTCAACCTATAACTACATTGCACGCAGCCAGCTAATAGTACAGGGTATGATGCGCGCTTTGCTTTGGAAAATGTTGCTGATAATTGTTGGTGTGGCAGTTACCGCGCGTTTTATTTCGCGATACGTTTTTTCATCTTTCGAGAAAACATTAAACATCATCAAATCATTCAGCCTTAGGCAAAAAGAAAAAATTGTATTGCCCCCTACCACTACTGCAGAATTTAAGCAGCTGAACTTCTTTTTAAAGAAGATGACCGATATAGCCCTCGAAGATTACTCGCGGGTTAAGGAATTTAGCGAAAATGCATCGCACGAAGTGCAAACCCCACTGGCAGTTATCCGCAGCAAACTAGAATTATTAGCCGAAACCAGTATCAACGAAACCCAGGCCATTTTAATGGACGATATGCAAAACGCTGTTGAAAGATTAGTGAAGATAAATCGCTCGCTGCTGCTGCTAACCAAGCTGGATAATTTTGAATTTGAGGTAAATGAAAGCATCACATTCTGCAAAATAGCCAAAGAATCAATACGTTCATTTGATCACTGGATCCAGTTAAAAAACATTAACGTAATTCAAAAGTTTGATAAAGAGGTTACGCTCCAGATCCACCCTTCGCTGGCCGAAATATTGGTAAGCAACCTGCTTAGCAATGCTATCCGATATAATGTTGATGGCGGACAGATAATTCTTACCCTCACAAAAAACGCCTTTATTGTAACCAACACCGGCCTGCCACCTCAAATTGAACCCGAATTACTGTTTCGCCGGTTTAAAAAAAGTAACCAAAGCGCCGATAGCATTGGGCTGGGCTTATCTATAGTAAAACAAATTTGTACGGTTAATAACTTTAAGGTGAATTATCATTATGGCAATGGCCTGCATACCTTACGGGTTGATTTCACTGAACAACAACCGGTTATAAAGGCACCGGAAGAAACCACAGAATTTATTTTTAACGAAAACACAGTACTTGCGTAATTTTATTGTAAAAAATTCAATACAACTGCCGTTTTAGTATCAATACTTCAAGTTTGCTTCAAAATCATGTTTTAATCTTGCCTTAAGGATTACTACAGCAGTACCGCAAACTTGGGGTTTTACATGAAGATATTACAGCCTTTATTTCTATTATCTGTTTTACTACTTGCAGATAGTGCAAAAGCACAACAAAAACTAACTTTAAAAGACGCTATACAGCAGGCAGTTACCAATTATGGTACCGTAAAAGCCAAAGCCAACTATGCCAATGCTTCAAAAGCCGGTGTAACACAAGCCAAGCGCGATTACCTTCCAAATTTAAATATAGGCGTACAGCAAGATTATGGTACGGTTAACAGCCAAAATGGTCCGTTATATGGTTTTGGAGGATTAACTGCTGCTTCATCAGGCCCTGCACTTGATCGCCAAAACTGGAATGCTGCTTTTGGCGCTTTGTACCTTACCAACGTTAACTGGGACTTTTTTGCATTTGGCCGCAGTAAAGAAAAAATAAAAACAGCACAGGCAGCAGCCATAAGAGACAATAATGATTTGCAGCAGGAAATTTTTCAGCAAAAAGTACGGGTTTCGGCAGCATACCTTAACCTGTTGGCCGCCCAAAGGCTAACCGCATCATACAGGAACAATTTAAACCGGGCCGATACATTTAGGCAGGTGGTGGCATCAAGGGCAAAAGGTGGCCTTATAGCCGGTGTAGATTCATCACAAGCCAATGCAGAGATATCCGGCGCAAAAATATTACTTACCCAGGCGGTTGATGCCGAACAGCTGCAGGCCAAAAACCTTGCGGTGTTGATAGGAACGGATGGTCATGATTTTGTGTTGGATACGTCGTTTATTGTGCAGGTTCCGCCACATATTATGGCTGCTACCACACCCGATGGTATCAATAACCATCCATTATTAAACTGGTACAAAAGCCGTATTGATGTAAGCGACAGGCTGGCGGCATATTACAAAACCTTTAATTACCCTGTATTTTCGTTAGTAGGTGTTTTTCAAACAAGGGGTTCGGGTTTTAATAGTGGTTATGCGCTCGATCAAACCGCTTACACAAGCAGTTACGCTGATGGTATAAAGCCAACCCGGTCCAACTATCTGATAGGCGTAGGGGTAACCTGGAACCTTACGCAACCGCTTCGTATATCACAGCAGGTTAAATCTCAAAAATACATTAGTCAGGGCTTACAGGACGAATATGATCAGACAAAACTGGAACTGAACGCGCAGCTAAACCTGTCAAACTCAAGAATAAAAAATGCCCTGTCTAACTATCGTGAAGTGCCGATACAAATAAAGGCCGCATCTGATGCATGGACACAAAAATCGGTATTGTATAAAAATGGCCTATCTAACCTGGTTGATGTTACGCAGGCCCGTTATGCTTTAATACGTGCCGAAACAGACAGGGATATTGCCTATAACAATGTGTGGCAGGCATTACTGTTAAAAGCTGCCGCCGAGGGCGATTTCAACCTATTTTTAAATGAACTTTAATCTACAATAATGAATTTAATTCGTTTTGCGCTACGTAAGCCCATCACCATAATGGTACTGGTTGCCGGCTTGTTATTCTTCGGGATAAAATCGGCAACAACTATTAAGGTAGATATATTTCCAAAGCTCGATATGCCGGTTATCTATCTCTCGCATCCTTTTTCGGGCTATACTCCAAACCAAATGGAGGCTATGTTTGGTAAGCAGTATATTAATATTATGCTGTTTGTAAATGGTATAAAAAGTATCGAATCGAAAAATATACAGGGCCTAACCCTGATGAAGATAAACTTTTATCCGGGCACCAACATGGCGCAGGCAGCGGCAGAGGTAAGCGCGTTTGCCAACCGCATCCAGGCTGTTTTTCCGCCCGGGTCTAACCCGCCTTTTATTATTCGGTTTGATGCATCTACATTACCGGTTGGCCAGCTTATATTAAGCAGTAACAAACGCAGCAATAACGAATTACTTGATATGGCCAATGTATATGTAAGGGCTTCTTTTACTCAAATACCAGGCCTTGTTACACCCTCGCCATTTGGAGGTAACGTGCGTACGGTAGTAATAAAGGCTGATCCGAGTATGATGCGCTCTCATAACCTAACTATCGATCAGTTGGTTGAGGCTTTAAGGGTAAACAATCTTACCGCTCCATCAGGTAACGTGCGCATAGGCGATAAAAATTATATCACCCCAACCAATACAACCGAACATACCATTAAGGATTTTGAAACCATCCCTTTATTTAAAGGTGGAGTGCAAAACCTTTACCTGAAAGATGTTGCCAGTGTTGAGGATGGTGCCGATGTTACCGCGGGTTACGGTTTGGTTAACGGTAAAAGATCAGTATACCTCAGCATAGCAAAAAATGCCGATGCATCTACTTGGGAAGTGGTGCAGAACTTAAAAAAAGCTATCCCCAAAATACAGGCGCAACTGCCTGCTGATGTTAATATAAGCTACGAGTTTGACCAATCTACCTATGTAATTAACTCAGTAAAAAGCTTGCTTACAGAAGGTGGTATTGGTGCTTTACTTACCGGCTTAATGGTGCTATTGTTTTTAGGCGATGTAAGGGGCGCGTGCATTGTAATATTAACCATACCCATAGCAGTCATATCATCGGTGTTGTTCCTGAACCTGTTTGGGCAAACCATCAATATTATGACACTGAGCGGCCTGGCGCTGGCCATTGGTATCCTGGTGGATGAAAGTACGGTAACCATTGAAAATATACACCAGCATTTTGATATGGGTAAGCCCAAGGCCCTGGCCATTTGGGATGCCTGTAAAGAGATAGCTTTCCCTAAGATGCTTATATTGTTCTGTATTTTGGCTGTGTTTGCACCGGCATTTACCATGGGCGGCATACCCGGCTCATTGTTCCTGCCGCTGGCGCTGGCAATTGGTTTCAGCATGATCATATCATACTTTTTGGCACAAACCTTTGTACCGGTAATGGCCAACTGGTTAATGAAGGTTAAGCATCATAAAAAACCAAATGGCCAGGAAATGACCGATGCCGAAGAGTTTAAAGCATCAGGATTGGATGCAACGGGAGAGCATGATACCTGGGCGCAGAAAAGAGCTTTAGTTGAGCATGAAGATAGCAACCGCGACGGGAAGATCAGCTTCTTTGAAAAGATAAGACAGCGTTATATGCGTTTTATTGATCGCCTTATGCCTATGCGCAAGCCTATTGTAATTGGTTACCTGCTTCTTACTATACTGGCAGCCGGCTTAATGATGGACAGTATTGGGCGCGATGTATTACCAAAAGTAAATGGCAGCCAGTTTCAGGTACGTATACGCGCTACTGAAGGTACCCGTATAGAACGCACCGAAGTGAAAACACTGCATGCAATTGAAGCCATAAAAGGCATTGCCGGCAAAGGCAACGTTGCTATAACTTCGGCTTATGTGGGTACACACCCCAACCTATTCTCTCTTAACCCTGTATTTTTATGGATGGCGCAGCCAAGCGAAGCCGTTATACAGGTAGCATTGAGCGAAGATTATCATCCCAACCTGGATGAATTAAAAGAGAAGATAAGGCAACGGATTGCAAAAGAAATGCCCGATGTGAAACTTTCTTTTGAACCGATAGAGTTGACTGATAAAATATTGAGTCAGGGTTCGCCTACCCCTGTAGAGGTAAGGGTATCGGGTCGTAATAAAAAGTTGAATGAAGAGTATGCCAACAAGCTGATAACCCAGTTAAATAAAATAGATTACCTGCGCGATGTGCAGCTTGGGCAATCAACCAAATATCCATCTATAAACGTTGAGGTAGATAGGGTACGCGCCGCCCAGTTGGGGGTTGATATGAATGATATTTCCCGCTCGCTTGTGGCCTCTACCTCATCATCCCGTTATACCGAAAAGAATATATGGGTAGATGAAAAAACGGGTAATAGTTATGGCGTACAAGTAGATGTGCCCGAAAGTAAAATGGCCAGCATTAGTGACATGGGCGAAACGCCTTTGCTTAGAAACAATAGCCGACCGGTGCTTAGTGATGTAGCAACATTAACTCCGGGTACAACCTATGGAGAAAATGATAACCTGGGTACTATGCCCTTACTATCGGTAACAGCCAACTTAAATAATAAGGACTTGGGTGCGGCAACAAAAGATGTACAAAAAGCAATTAGCGCCCTGGGCGAATTACCCCGGGGATTAAACGTGGAGATGATTGGACTAAGCCAAACATTAACCGATACCATGGATAGTTTAGAAACCGGACTGATCATAGCTATTATAGTAATATTTTTGATGCTGGCGGCTAACTTCCAGTCGTTTAAAGTATCTGCAGTGGTGCTGGCAACGGTGCCCGCGGTAATATTAGGATCGTTGGCCTTACTAATGATGTGCGGGTCAACACTTAATTTGCAATCGTACATGGGTATGATCATGTCTGTTGGGGTATCTATATCCAACGCGGTATTGCTCATTACTAATGCCGAGCAATTGCGCAAGGGCAACGGGGACTCAACCTTATCTGCAAAAGAAGCGGCGGCATTGCGTATGCGCCCAATTGTAATGACCGCCCTTGCTATGGTTGTAGGTATGATACCTATGGCCAGTGGACTCGGCGAAGCCGGCGACCAGTCATCGCCTTTAGGCCGGGCTGTAATAGGTGGTTTAATTGCCTCTACTTTTGCAGCCTTGCTAATACTGCCGCTTGCATTTGCATGGGGCCAGGGTAAAGCCACCACACAAAGCGTATCGTTAGATCCGGAAGATGAAGAAAGCAAATATTATGTTAACACAAACCCCAGCTTATAAGCCTTATGAATAAGTCATCAGTAATAAATTTTATAAAAATACTCTTCGTTGCAGCCACATTAGAGGCGTGCGGTTCAAAAGCAGAAAAAACAGCCACGGTAGAAGAAGCGCCGGCTCAGGAAGTTGTTTCCCTTAAAAAAGGTGTGTTAAGTACATCGCTTGATATGCCCGGCGAACTGGTAGCTCACCAACAGGTTGATCTTTACGCCAAGGTAAGCAGCTTTATAAAAAAGCTGAATGTTGATATTGGCTCTGAAGTACATGCCGGCCAGCTGCTTGCTACAATGGAAGCCCCGGAGTATAATTCGCAACTATCAGGCGCACAATCACGCCTGCAATCGCAGGAAGCCGTTTATCTTTCAAGCAAGGCTACCTATAATCGTTTGCTGGAAACCAGCAAAACCCCGGGCACAGTATCGCCCAACGAATTAGATTTGGCGCTGGCAAAACAAAACTCTGACCTGGCTCAGTTAGAATCGATGCGTGCGGCTTACCGCGAAGTTGGTGACAACAGAAATTACTTGCAGATACGCGCCCCTTTTGATGGTATTATTACGGCACGTAATGTTAGTGCGGGTGCTTATGTGGGCCCGTCTGGTAAAGGGTCTGAGTTGCCTGTATTTACCCTGCAGGAGCAAAAGAAACTGCGCCTTGCAGTAAGTGTACCCGAAAGCTACACAGGCGTTTTAAGTAACAAAAACGAAATTAGTTTTACTGTTAAAGCTTTCCCCGGCGAAAACTTTACAGCCCGTGTTACCCGCCTTGCCGGCGCGCTTGATTCACGCTTGCGTTCGCAACGTACCGAAATGGATGTGATCAATACCAGTAAAAAACTACTACCGGGTATGGTAGCAGAGGTGCACATACCTTTTAGCGGTATAGATGGCACCTTTGTAGTGCCGGCCAAATCTGTGCTTTACTCAACACAAGGTGTTTATGTTATAAAAGTAACGGATAATAAGGCGCATTGGATACCTGTAAAAACAGGCCGGTCTGCAGATGATAAAACAGAAGTATTTGGCCCGCTAAACGAAGGGGATGAAATAGTTAAAGTCGCCAATGAAGAGTTGCGTGATGATGCCGCGATCAAAACAGAAAAATCAAAAAGTTAGTAGGCATAATCAGGGCAAACGCATCAACGCATTGCAGCTTGCATTAACCAAAAAAGTCTGTTCAGTATGGAACAAATCGGAACAAGCCTTAAAACAGTCAACTGTTTATAAATCAATTATTTAGATAAAAATATCCATTTTTGTTTGTGGCTAAATTATGCACCCTAACAAGCCGAACTAAAGCCGAAAAATGACTAAAAAAAGTCGTTTTTTTTATCTGACGGTTTCTTGTTCCATTTCCCAAAAAGTGGAACAAAACACATTTTTTATAGTACATTGTATATGAGGGTATAAAAGAATAATGATGAAGTTTTGTTTAACTACTGACAGGATTTTGTCAGTATTAATAAACTCATTATCAATATGTTCCACCTGTTCCGCTTGTTCCATTCTAAAATGGAACAGAACAATAAATGCTGCACTAATTCAATCGCTATACAGACTCACAAACCTAAAATTTGATGCGTTTGCCCTGTATGCATAATACTCACTTTTTGTAATCCGGATAAATGCTCCGGATACCTTGTTCGCCTGCAATCACTGCTTTGGTGGCCATTCTGTAAAACAAGGAATGGTCAACAATGCCCGGGATCATCTTTATTTGGGTATTTAAAACATCGGGCGCTATCAATTTATTAAAATGTATATCGGCAAGTAAATTGCCATTTTCAGAGATAACAGCGCCATCTTTTTGAGTGCTCATCCTTAAATTAATGGTAGCATCCGGATGATCGTGTTTAAGCTTTTGAAGTACTATTTGCAGGGCCGCAGGTAGTATCTCAATTACCAGCGGATAGGTTGTATCCAGTTGGTCTGTAAATTTCCCTTCGTCACCAATTAAAATAAATTCGTTAGCCATCGAGGCCAGTATCTTTTCGGTGGTATGGATCCCTCCGCCACTTTTTAAGGCATTAAGCTCTTTATCAAACTGATCACATCCGTCAAAGTATATATCCAGGTATTTTAGGTTAGCAGGCGATTGCACCGTTAAACCATGTGCCAATAAATTAGCGGTTGTTTTGAAAGATGACGAAGTGAAAACCAGCGAATTTGCCAACTCGCTTTTTTCGCTGATGAGGGTTATTAAATTAGCGATAGTTGAGCCAGCCCCCAAACCAATTGTTTGACCGGCTTTTATTAAATTTAGTGCTGCTTTTGCAGCCTCCACTTTATAATCAGTCATATATATTGATATTAAATAAAAAAAACCCGGGCATCCGGGCTTCTAATATGGTGAAATTCTGCCTAACGCGGTTTAGAAATCTGAATAAACAACCGGGTGAAGGAAAATGATATCGGCGTGCGATACATTGTTGGCATATTGTGCCTGTGCTGTTAATGCTTTCCAGGCTGGGGCACTACCAAATGCATCCCAGTGTTTGTCCCTGTCTTCTTTACTGTTAAAGGTAGTCATATACATTAAGTTAGGCATATGGCTGCCTGCAATAACTTCGCCGTAAAATACAGCGTTAAACCCCAGGGTTTTAAAAATGTTGATTTCATCGCCTGTGTTAAACATTTTTACCTTATTAATATTGTATTTTTCTGTAGCGCTCTCATAACTGCGCAATTCGTAAACCCTGTCTGTTTTATTAGCTGTAAGATTAGGTACTGCGGTAGATGGCATCCCCGGGAATGCCTGCAATATTATTGTTTCCAGGCGGGTATATGGCGCTTCTTTATAATCAGCATCAATATATTCTTTACCGTCAGCCAGGTATTTAGTATCCTCTTGAATCTTATTTGCACTCCCTACCAAGCTTTCGAACGAAGTGAAGGGGGTGAAAACGTAGATCATCCTGTTGGTATCCTGCTGTGTAACGGGTTTAAAAACACCCACGTTTTTAATACCTGCCCTGTGCATAGCAGGTACATAAGCTTGTTGCAGGTAATGCTCAATTTTATCTTCCTGGCTTTGAGATTTATAATGATATATTTTTAACTGATAATAATTTTTTGCGGGCGCGCCGGCAAATGTAACAGCATACGTAAAAAGCATTAATATAAATGCACAGGTAGAAACAGCAAAGCGGAATGACAGATATCTCATAAAATAATTTAAGGTGTGTAAATATGGTTCATACATAATGCCTTATTAAGAAATTATGTGCGGTAAAAATAGGTTTATGATATATAAAAAAAGAAGGCCTGGCGGCTAATAAATTAATTAGCCCATAAGGAATGCCTTTTAATCGCTGACTTTGTGCTAAGTAATTGGCAAGGAATCAATCTATCTGTACAGGAAGCATAATCCGATAAACTAAAATTGCATTTTATTTTCTGCGAAATCGCACAGCCCGCCTAACAGGTTGCTAAGTTCGGTCCCTTTACCGGTTAGCGTGTATTCTGTTCTTGGCGGGTTGCCCGGGACATAGCTTTTATGGATCAATTCGTGCTGTTCTAAAAACTTTAGCCTGTCGGCAAGTATATGATCGCTGATATGTTCCAGATCATCCTTTAAGCTGGTAAAACGTAAATTTCCTTCCTCTATACTAAAAAGCACTTCGGTCATCCATCTTTTACTCAATAAATAGATCAGTTCGTTCAACGCGCATTTTTCTTCCAGGAACGATTGGTTGTGGAAATTGGTTGAACTTAATTTTCTCTCTGCCATGCTAACTTTTTTATGAGTAACTAATTACTTGTTTACCTGTTGGTCTAAATAACTGTTTATTGTTCCTTTGCAGGTAGATAGTTAGTTAACGTATACAACTACTATGAAATTGCTTAATAATAAGCACAATAAACGAAAAATGTATTTAAATAAAGAATCACTATGAAATATCGCAAGTTAGAAAATACAGATCTATTACTTTCTGAAGTTACTTTTGGTGCCTGGGCTGCCGGTGGATGGATGTGGGGAGGTACCGAACGACAGGAGGCCATTGATGCCATCAGGGTTTCTTATTCACTTGGTGTTACATCTATTGATACTGCCCCCATTTATGGGCAGGGTACCAGTGAAGAAATTGTTGGAGAAGCAATCAAGGGTTTACCCCGTGACCGTTTTCAGCTTTTAACAAAGTATGGCATGCGCTGGGACCTTAAAAAAGGGGATTTTAGTTTCCACAGTAAAAAAAATACCGGCGAAGAGATTGATATTTATAAATATGCCGGCAAGGAAAGTATTATTAAAGAATGTGAAGACAGCTTAAAAAGACTTGGAACGGATTATATTGACCTGTATCAAATTCACTGGCCAGATTCAACCACGCCTATATCAGAAACAATGGAAGCTGTTTCCAGGCTAATTGAACAGGGTAAAGTACGTTACGCCGGCGTTTGTAACTATAACGCCGCTCAAATGGCCGAAGCCGAAAAGTACGTTAGCCTTGCATCAAACCAGGTTCCGTACAGCATGGTGAAACGCAATATTGAAGAAGAACTAATACCATATTGCCTTACGCACCAAAAATCAATTTTAGCTTACAGCCCTTTAGAGCGTGGCCTTTTATCCGGAAAAATGAAACCCGGTTATCAGTTTGCAAGCGGTGATCACCGTAAGGATGTATCGTTTTTTAAAGACGAAAATTTAAGGAGAACAGATGAGTTTTTAAATCGGATAAAGCCAATAGCAGATCAAAAGAATATAACCCTAAGTCAGCTTGTTATATTGTGGACACTTGAGCAGCCGGGTATTACTATAACTCTTGTTGGTGCAAGGAATAAGGAGCAGGCAGCCGAAAATGCCCAAGCGTTAGATACAACCCTTACCAACGATGAAATAGCGATAATCTCTGGGCATCTTGATCAATTGGAGATCGTCTGAGCAATAGCTTCACATACAATGGATGCCAATTAAAAGGTATCCATTGTATCATCCATAAATTGAATATTTTAAAACAAATGGCTTGCTAATTTATTTATTAGTTAAGTATACTGTTTAGATAAAGAGATATATTTTTAAATTTACTGTTGAGCAATATGTTGCTGCTATTTCGGGGTAATTTCCGAAAAAGGCCCATTATACATCTACTTATACGCTTACCTGTTTAATTAATAGATTATGTCTGGTAAAAAACCTTGTATTCCGGCAGAGAGCGAAGAGCTGCTTCACGGAAACCGTAGAGATTTCCTCAAAAAAACATCTTTTTTAACGGCCATGGCCTTAACGCCGGGTACGGTTGTTAAAGCCGCCGAAGATCAATGGGATGAAAAGATAGCCGGAGTTTTTGAGAAAGTATCGTTACATATTGATGTAAACGGTGTAAAACATACCTTATCGGTAGAGCCGCGTGTTACCCTTTTAGATCTGTTGCGCGAGCAACTAAAATTAACCGGTACAAAAAAAGGCTGTGACAGGGGCCAATGCGGGGCCTGTACAGTGCATGTAAATGGCGTACGTGTAAACTCTTGTTTAAGCCTCGCCGTAACTAACGAGGGTAAAAAAATAACAACTATTGAAGGGCTTGCCAATGGCGATGAATTGCACCCAATGCAAGAAGCCTTTATAGAACATGATGGATTTCAATGCGGATATTGTACATCAGGGCAGATCATGTCGGCGGTGGCTTGTATCCATGAGGGGCATGCAGGTTCGGAGGCTGAGATCCGGGAATATATGAGCGGTAATATTTGCCGTTGTGGTGCTTACCCCAATATTGTAAATGCCATACAAGCGGTTAAACAAGGAGGGCGATCATGAACCAGTTTCAATACGTGAGGCCGGCCCAGGTGCCGGGTGCAACAAAGGCTATTACCAATGGACCAAATACCCATTTCCTTGCCGGCGGCACCAATATTATCGATTTGATGAAAATGGGTGTGGTGGTGCCCGAAAGGTTAGTAGATATTAATAACCTGCCATTAAAAAAAATAGAAAGCAATGCAGGTGGTATCAGCATAGGTGCTTTAGCCTCCAATACCGAAGTGTCAGAACATCCGCTTATTAAAGCAAATTTCCCGTTACTGGCGCTTGCTATTAATGCCGGGGCATCGCCCCAGTTAAGAAACATGGCAACGGTAGGTGGTAACCTAATGCAGCGTACCCGGTGCCCATATTTTTTTGATACCGCCATGCCTTGTAATAAGCGCGTGCCGGGATCGGGGTGCGGCGCTTTAGAGGGTTATAACCGTATGCACGCCCTATTTGGGGCCAGCGATAAGTGCATTGCGGTAAACCCAAGCGATATGAACGTAGCTTTAACCGCGCTTGATGCTATAGTGC
>NZ_JAQBOI010000218.1 GCF_028288105.1 Mucilaginibacter sp.
AAATGGATCCGGTTAAAAAGGCGTTCTACGAATACCACGCTACCTTAATGGAGCCATGGGATGGCCCTGCCGCTATCAGCTTTACCGATGGTAAACTGGTTGGTGCCCTGCTTGACCGTAACGGCCTGCGCCCGCTGCGTTTTGTGATCACCAACGATGGCCGCGTTATAGCCGCATCAGAGGCCGGTACTTTAAAAATTGACGAAAGTACCGTTATCCGTAAAGGCCGCCTGCAACCCGGTAAAATGTTATTGATAGATACCGAAAAAGGTAAGATCATAACAGATGAAGAAATTAAGAAAGAGATCTCGGGCCAGCAGCCTTATGGCACCTGGCTTGATAATTATAAGATCCGTTTAGGCGAATTGCCCGAACCACGTTTGTCGTTCGCCAGCCTGAGCGCCGATGCTGTTTACCGTTACCAACAGGTATTTGGTTACAGCCGCGAGGATATCGATACCATTATTAAACCAATGGCGTTGGATGGTAAAGAGCCAATTGGCTCAATGGGTACCGATGTGCCTTTGGCCATTTTGTCTGATAAACCTCAGCACCTGTCCAGCTACTTTAAACAATTTTTTGCACAGGTTACCAACCCGCCGATAGACCCTATCCGCGAGCGTTTGGTAATGAGTTTAGCTACCTTTATAGGTAACAACGGCAACTTGCTGGATGAGGATAAAATGCACTGCCATTGTGTTGTGCTAAACCACCCTATATTAAAGAACCATCAGCTTGAAAAACTGCGTTCAATAGATACAGGCTTGTTCCACGCTAAAACCCTGCAAACTTATTATAATGCAGACGGTAATGCGGGTTCGATAGAAAAAGGTATTGCAAGGCTTTGCCGCTATGCCGAAGATGCTGTAGATGATGGCTTTGAGGTATTGATACTGAGCGACCGTGCTATCGATTCGGAGCATGCACCTATACCAATGCTGCTGGCTGTATCGGCAGTGCATCACCACCTGATAAAAAAAGGACGCCGTGGCGCGGTGGGTATTGTTGCCGAAACCGGCGATGTTTGGGAAGTTCACCACTTTGCTACTTTGTTAGCATTTGGCGCTACAGCTATTAACCCATACCTGGCGCTTTCTACCATCGAAACTTTAAAGAATAACGACCAGTTAGAAACCAGCCTTGATCTTAAAACGCTGTTCAAAAACTATGTAAAGTCGGTTAATGATGGCTTGTTGAAGATCTTCTCAAAAATGGGTATTTCAACGCTGCAATCATACCATGGCTCGCAGGTGTTCGAAATTCTTGGATTGAACAAAGAGGTAGTTGACCATTACTTTACCGGTGCGGTTACCCGTATTGAAGGCCTTGGCTTGGATGAGATCGCTAAAGAATCTCTTTGCAAACATAAAATAGGCTTTAACAGCCCTAAAACAGAAAATCATTTATTACCCGAAGGTGGTATTTACCAGTGGAAACGCCGCGGCGAAGCCCACTTGTTTAACCCAACTACGGTGCACTTGCTGCAGCATGCAACCCGCAGCAACAGCTATAATGTATATAAAAACTATGCTGCCGCGATAAACGAGCAAACAGATAAGCATTTCACCATACGTGGCCTGCTTGATTTTGCCCACCATCGCGAAGCCATAAGCATTGACGAGGTTGAGCCGATAGAAAACATCATGACCCGCTTTGCAACAGGTGCCATGTCGTTCGGGTCTATTTCGCACGAAGCACACAGCACAATGGCTATTGCTATGAACCGCATTGGCGGCAAAAGCAATACCGGCGAAGGTGGTGAAGACGAAATGCGCTATGATAAATTGCCAAACGGCGATTCCATGCGTTCGGCTATTAAACAGGTTGCATCGGCACGTTTTGGGGTTACCTCAAATTATTTAACCAATGCCGATGAGCTGCAGATTAAAATGGCACAAGGTGCAAAACCCGGCGAAGGCGGGCAGTTGCCAGGTCATAAAGTTGACGACTGGATCGCTAAAACACGCCACTCTACACCGGGCGTAGGTTTAATATCGCCACCGCCGCACCATGATATTTACTCGATAGAGGATCTGGCGCAGCTTATTTTCGATTTAAAGAACGCTAACCGTGCCGCGCGTATCAACGTTAAGTTGGTATCAAAAGCAGGGGTAGGTACTATAGCCGCGGGTGTTGCCAAGGCACACGCAGATGTTATTTTGATTGCCGGCTATGATGGTGGTACAGGTGCATCGCCAATAAGCTCGGTAAAACATGCGGGCTTACCATGGGAGCTTGGCCTTGCCGAAGCACACCAGACATTGGTACGTAACAAATTGCGTAGCCGTGTGGTATTACAAACAGATGGCCAGTTAAAAACCGGCCGCGATTTGGCTATTGCTACCCTTATGGGTGCCGAGGAGTGGGGCGTTGCAACCGCGGCACTTGTTGCCGGTGGCTGTATCATGATGCGTAAATGCCACTTGAATACCTGCCCTGTAGGTGTTGCCACGCAAGATCCCGAACTAAGGAAATTGTTTACCGGTAGCCCGGATCACGTTGTAAACCTGTTCCGCTTTATGGCAGAAGAGTTGCGTGAGATAATGGCCGAACTTGGTTTCCGTACCATTAACGAAATGGTTGGCCGCGTACAGTTCTTGAAAGTTAAAGAAGGTTTAAAAAGCTGGAAAGCGAAAACCATCAACTTGTCGGCTATCCTTCACCCGGTTACTACTGCGAAGGGCAGCACGCTTTACAACAGCGAAAAACAAGACCACGGTATGGATGCCATATTGGACTGGGAACTATTGAAGAACGCGAAAGTAGCCCTGGAAGATAAAACACCGGTATTTGCAACGTTTGACGTGAAGAACGTTGACCGTACCATTGGTACACTGCTATCAAACGAGATTTCGAAGATCTATGGTTCTGCAGGCTTGCCTGACAATACCATCAACTATAAATTTAAAGGTTCGGCAGGGCAAAGCTTTGGTGCTTTCACTACAAAAGGGGTTTCTTTTGAGCTGGAAGGCGAAGCTAACGATTATGTAGGTAAAGGCCTTTCGGGTGCTCAATTGGCTATATATCCTGCTGCAAACGCTACGTTTAAACCCGAGGATAACATTCTGATAGGTAACGTAGCCCTGTATGGCGCTACAAGCGGCGAGCTGTTTGTAAGAGGTATGGCAGGCGAGCGTTTCGCAGTGCGTAACTCGGGCGCTACAACGGTTGTAGAAGGTATTGGCGACCACGGTTGCGAGTACATGACCGGCGGTCGTGCGCTTATCCTGGGCGAAACCGGAAGGAACTTCGCGGCGGGTATGAGCGGTGGTATTGCCTGGATCTATAACCCTAACGGCACGTTTGCAGAAAACTGCAATACCGAAATGGTTGACCTTGACCCACTATCGTTAAAAGACGAAGAGCAAATAACCGCGTTGCTGAAGAAGCATATCAACTTAACCGGTAGCAAGCTGGCGCAATCCATCCTGAAAAATTGGGGTAAGGCTTCAACGCAATTCGTAAAAGTATTCCCTAAAGAGTACAAAAAAGTGTTAGAAAAATTAGAGTATCAAACCGTAAGCTAAATATTATAATGGGAAAAATTACAGGATTTCAGGAATTTAACAGGGAGCTTCCCCAAAAAACACCTGTTGCCGAAAGGGTTAAAAATTATAATGAGTTTGTTGGTTTGTATTCTGATGAAAAATTGAACCAGCAATCGGCACGCTGCATGAACTGCGGTATACCATTCTGCCATTCGGGTTGCCCGCTTGGTAATGTTATCCCGGAGTTTAATGATGCTGTGTACCGCAAAAACTGGGATGAAGCATACCAGATATTATCGTCAACAAATAACTTCCCTGAGTTTACCGGCAGGATCTGCCCTGCACCGTGCGAATCTGCATGTGTGCTTGGTATAAACAAACCACCGGTTGCTATCGAGGAAATTGAGAAACATATTATAGAGGTTGCCTACTCTAAAAACATGGTTAAACCTGTTGCCCCGCTTATTAAAACGGGTAAAAAGGTAGCCGTTATAGGTTCTGGTCCGGCTGGGCTGGCTGCTGCCGCGCAACTAAGCAAAGCAGGCCATGCTGTTACCGTATTTGAGCGCGACGACCGCCCCGGTGGTTTGCTGCGTTACGGTATCCCCGATTTTAAACTGGAAAAATGGGTGATAGACCGCCGTATCCAGATCATGGAAGAGGATGGTATTGAATTTAAATGTAATGCCGAGGTTGGTAAAAACATTCCTGCTGATGAAGTGGTACGTAACCATGATGCGGTAGTTTTGGCAGGTGGTTCAACCATCCCGCGTAACCTACCTATTCCGGGTCGCCATTTTAAAGGCGTTTACTTCGCCATGGACTTTTTAAAGCAGCAAAACAAACGCGTTAGCAGCATTGCTGTTGAAGGCGAAGATATTTTGGCGACAGATAAAGATGTTGTTGTGATAGGTGGTGGTGATACCGGCAGCGATTGCGTGGGCACATCAAACCGCCAGGGCGCGCGTTCGGTAAAGCAATTTGAGGTGATGGTGCAGCCGCCAGAGCAGCGTACCCCACATATGCCATGGCCAACTTACCCAATGGTTTTAAAAACAACCAGTTCGCACGAGGAAGGCGTCGAGCGTTCATGGGGTATCAACACCAAAGAGTTTTTAGGTGATGCCGATGGCAATCTAAGGGCGCTTAAAGTGACCGACGTAAGTTGGGAAATAGATGTAATGGGCCGCCCTATCAAATTCAACGAAGTTGAGGGCAGCGAACGCGAGATACCTTGCCAAAGAGTGTTCCTGGCTATGGGTTTTGTGAACCCGCAGTTTGAAGGCACATTAGAGCAATTGGGTGTTGAGCTTGACGAACGTAACAACGTTAAAGCTAAAGAAGGCGTTTACCGTACCAACGTAAGCAAAGTATTTGCAGCAGGTGATGTGCGCCGGGGACAATCATTGGTTGTTTGGGCAATATCAGAAGGCCGCGAGGCTGCCCGCAAGGTAGATGAATTTTTGATGGGCCACTCCAACCTGGAAAGCAAAGATGCTGTAAACCAGTTTGAGCAGGTGTTTTACTAAGAATAATAAGTCAGTCAGTTATAAACCGGGCCCTTGTCAGTTAATTCTGCAAGGGCTTTTTTGTGCAACGCCCACGGCACGTGGGCGCCAGCTTTGGGAGCTCCGTAGGAGCTACAGGTCGGTAGCTATTTTATACATAGTAAAATTGCGTGCCGTAGGTACGTAACTGGTAGCATACCTACGATATGCAAAACGCTCTTGAATTTTTTCTATTGATCTGTAGCCATATTGCTGGTGCACGCGCCAGCTCTTGTCCCTTAGTTGCGCGCCAGCGGGAGGTGTTCCATCCTGAACAAAATAGAACAAGCCTTAAATTCACAATTGCCTATAAATTAAATACTTATGTTTTAAATATGCGCGTTCGCTTATGATACTTCATGCACACTAAAAGGCCTAAATAAAGTCGAAAAAGGGCTAAAAAAAGTCGTTTTTGTTTGTGATTATTTTTGTTCCATTCCCCCAAAAGTGGAACAAAAGCCGGATTTTCATAAACTATTGTATATGGGTTAAATGAAGGCATAACGATGAAGTTTTTATTTAACTACTGACAGAATTTTATCAGTATCAATTAACTCATTATCAATATGTTCCATCTGTTCCGCTTGTTCCATTTTCAAAATGGAACAGGGTCAAAATTTGGCACTATTTATCCGATGGATTCTTTTTACCCGCCAGTAACATATCCACCATTTTGGCAATGCGGTTAACTCGTGTTTCTTCCTGCCTGGCACTCAATACCCAAATCACATATTCTTTACGATGTGACCAGGCCAGTTTCTCGTAGGTTGCCATAGCTGCAGGCGTAGCGGCTAACGCTTTGTGCAGATAGGGTGGCAGGGTTATTTGTTTTTTATCAACATCGATATAAGCCGAGTAATCGTTTTCTTTTCGGATAGCTTCTTTGCTGCTGTTAGATTTTTTAACCAAATGCTCGGGGCGGAAACGTAGGGTTGTCCAAATATCGTTAATAGCCGCAGATGCAACCGGGCGAAGGCCATGCTTTGCGGGTTCATCCCAACTGCTCATCATTTCCAAATCTGTTTCAATACCGGAATTTTTCTTGGGATAGATCACCCATAGCACAGTCTCATCGGTTAAAACCGGTTTTAGCTGAGTTATTGCAACACCTAATTCATGGTTATTTTTTACAAAAATCTGTATGCCATTAAAATTGCCTTCTGGCGTAAAAGATAGCCGAACATCATCCGGCAATGGTTCAAGCGTTGCCAGGTAATCTTCGGGTGCGTTCATGATCAGCCAATGCTGGCCGGGTTTTATAAGTAGTTTTTTTGCAAGTGGGCTCATGTTATGAATCTATTTCAAATTCAATTTAGCAAAGAAATCCCATAAAACAATCCCTGCCGATACCACTATATTAAAAGAATGCTTAGTGCCAAACTGGGGTATTTCTATACAGGCATCAATCTGCTGCATCACCTCGTCACTTACTCCATTAACTTCGTTACCAAATATCAGCGCATATTTTGCATTAGCGGCAGGGGCAAAGGTGTTCAGCATAATGCTGTTTTCGGCCTGTTCAATGGCTATTATTTTGTAACCATCGGCACGTAGTGTTTCAACGGCTTGTAGGGGCGTTTCAAAATATGTCCAGTTGATAGATTGTGTAGCGCCTAAAGCGGTCTTCTCGATCTCGCGATGGGGGGGCTGGGCTGTTATACCACACAGGCAGATCTGTTCTACAGCAAAACCATCGGATGTGCGGAATATGGAACCGATATTGTGCATGCTGCGCACATTATCAAGCACTACGGCGACAGGCAGTTTATCTTGCGCTTTAAATTCATCTACAGTAGCACGGTTCAGTTCATCCAGTTTTAACTTGCGCATATATCGAAATGGTAAACCGCGAAATTACGATTTTACCACTTCATTCAATACACCAACACCATTACCAATTAATGAGGCATAAACAGATGGTGCATAGCCTATTTTAGATGTGTAATATGCGGTAACTTCCTCGCTGAACTTATCAAAGGCATCTTTTTTGACCAATGCAATGGCGCAACCGCCAAAGCCGGCACCCGTCATACGTGCACCTGCAACATCAGGGTTGGTTTTGGCATAATCTACAACAGTGTCCAATTCTACACCGCTTACCTCGTATAAATCGCGCAGAGATTGGTGCGATGCATACATCAGACGGCCAAATTCGGCCAGGTTGTTATTGCTCAATGCTTTCGCGGCCAGTTTTACACGGTCGTTCTCTTCTACAACGTGTTTGGCGCGGCCTTGTACAACGGCATCGGTTATCAGGTGTTTGTGTTTATCGAATGTTTCGGAGTCGATATCGCACAGGTAATTAATATCCAGTTCCTGTTTTAAGGCAGCAAGGGCTGTTTGGCATTCCTGCACGCGTTCGTTGTATTTAGATTCGGCCAGTTTGCGGGGTTTGTTTGTGTTGATGATAGCCAAGAGGTAATCGCCCAGGTTACTGTCAACCGCCTGGTAATCCAACGTATCGCAATTAAGCATCAAGGCTTTGTCCTTTTCGCCAAAAGCAACCGCAAACTGGTCCATTATGCCGCAGTTTACACCAATAAATTTATTCTCAACCGCTTGTGATAGTTTCACCAGGTCAAGTTTGCTGTAACTCGCGTTAAACAGGTCGTTTAAGGCAAATGCTGTAACCACTTCTATTGATGCTGATGATGAAAGCCCCGATCCAATTGGGATATCGCCATAAAACAGCATATCTAAACCTTGCAGATCTTTGCCATCATTTTGAAAATGAGCTATTACACCAACGGGATAATTATACCAAACTTCGCCTGTTTTTTTATGATCAGCATTTAAAGGCACTTCTGCCTGTTCAGAAAAGTTAAGGCTTTTAAACCTGAAAACATTATCGCTATTTGGCGATATAAGCAAGTAGGAGCCGAATGTGATTGCACATGGCATAACCAAGCCGCCGTTATAATCAATATGTTCGCCTATCAGGTTTACCCTGCCTGGCGAAAAATAAGTATCAGTTGCTTCTTTACCGTATAGTTTAATAAATTCCTGTTGCAGATCCGCTTTCATAATTGGTTTTTTGTAATTGGAAAGCAAATATTGTAAATTATACAGTTATTTCGCTACCCTAAATGGTTTTTTTGTAAGGTTATTTGCATCCTAAACAGAACTTGTATTTATTTGTTAATTATCTGTTATAAAACATAGCTAAACATGAACCAATATATTGTTACAGCATACGATTACACCGACGAGGGCGCGCTTGCACGCCGCATGGGCGTACGCCCACACCACTTTGATGCAGCCAAAGTTTTAAAAGAGAACGGCAATTACGTTTTAGGCGGCGCTATACTGAATGACGCGGGCAATATGATAGGCTCGGTTATGGTATTACAGTTTGAGAGCGAGGAAGGCCTTGTTGCATGGCAGCAAAGCGAGCCATATATCACCCAGAAAATATGGGAAACTGTTGATGTGAAGCCGTTTAAAGTAGCTAATGTTGGTTGATTTAACCACAGAGAACACAGCGTTTTCACAGAGAGTACATAGGTTTATTCTGCAATTTCTGCTTTTTGGTATTCCCAGTCGCCGGTTGTGTTTCTTGAATAGTAGGCGATATAATTGATACCTTCTGTTTTAAAACTAAGTTCAAAGGTTTGTTCGTTGGGGTCATCAGGTAAAAATTGCTCGATAATACTATCGGCTACAAGTTGTACTGTATCTTCTTTTGGCTGTTGTTCAATTTTAGCTTTGAGCCTGGCTTTGTAATCTGCAAAGGTTGCAAAGGTAGGTTGGGTGCCATTAAGTTCACGGGCGGCATTAAAAGCGGCTTCCTCAGCTTGCAGCCTATATTCTTCCATGGCTTTCAATAGTCCGTCGGCGGCTATCTCGGGCATGCCATCTGTACCTTGCGAATAATAATTATTCAAAATTTCCTCTTTGCTTTTCATCACGACAAAAATACATATAACAAAAAAGGATGCTGAATATTCAGCATCCTTTTTTGTTAATGATTATTGGAATTATCCTACGGGCGGCGATATGCCGTCCAATTTGTCGATATCTTCGGCATCCAGCGTTATATCTGCTGTTTTCATGTTTTCCTCAAGGTGGGCAACACTTGATGTGCCCGGTATCAATAATATATTTTTTGAATGGTTCAATAACCAGTTTAGCGCTACCTGGTGTACAGTTGCGCCATGCTTATCAGCCACCTGCTGCAGTTTTTCCTGGCTTGCCACGTTGCCTGCATTAAGCGGAAACCATGGAATGAATGCGATATTATTATCTTCGCAATAGTTTAATACACCTTCCCATAGGCGGTTATCCACACTGTACATATTTTGTACAGATACCACTTCAAAATAATCCTGTGCTCTCTTAATAT
Source organism: Mucilaginibacter sp. (assembly GCF_028288105.1). Classification (GTDB taxonomy): domain Bacteria; phylum Bacteroidota; class Bacteroidia; order Sphingobacteriales; family Sphingobacteriaceae; genus Mucilaginibacter. The sequence continues at coordinate 9,378 of NZ_JAQBOI010000218.1, forward strand.
CGTCTATACCCACTTCCGATAAACCAATGTGTTTTATCTTACCATCTGCCTGGGCTTGCTTTAAAAACTCAAAACTTTGTTCGGCGGGTACATTAGGATCAATGCGATGGAGTTGATATAGTTCGATCTGATCGAGCTTTAAGCGTTTCAAGCTGCCTTCCAGCGCTTCTTTTAAATGTGCAGGACTCGAATTTATAGGCCACTGATCAGGGCCGGTGCGTAGCAGGCCGCCTTTTGTTCCAATTACCAGATCGGCGGGGTAGGGATAAAGCGCCTCGGCGATCAGCTCTTCAGAAATATGCGGACCGTAACTATCGGCAGTATCAATAAAGTTAACACCAAGTTCTACAGCGCGTTTTAAAACACGGATGGCTTCGTCTTTATCTTTTGGCGGGCCCCAAATGCCTTTGCCCGTAATGCGCATGGCGCCATAACCTATACGGTTAACCCTAAGTTGGCCGCCTATGCTAAATGTTTTTGGGGATGTTGTTGCGTTGCTCATAATCATTAAATCTTATGATAAAATTAATTAACGCTAAGTAAGCTTTATTGTTCGATGCAATAGCTCATAAAATTGTCATATCGCCCTGCTGTGGGCAATAAGTATTAATATTAGGAATAAAATTAAGGCAGATAAATTATCGCCACAAACCAATTATCGCACCCATTAGTGTTAGGGATACTACACTATAGCCACCGTTTATAAAAATGTAACGCCAGCTTTTCAGTTCGAATAAGCTATGTATTGCTATAGCGCCAAACGTCCATATCCCGGCAAGGAAACCAGCCGTTGCCCCCCAGGTAACATCTGTTTTAGCTTCAGCCAAAAATATGGCCAGGTTGGCTGCCATTATCAATGAAAATAAGGCCGTGAAACCAAATATTTTTGCTTTGTTGCCTTTTTGGATCTCTTCGGCAGTAAGCTTACTATCTGCCATCCAGGCATTGCCAAATAAAGGCGGTGCATACCAAATGCCGCCAACAGCAAAGCCGGATAAAGCCGCTACTAAAACAGCCGGCCAGTTAACCAATGACATATCCATACGTTTGAGATTTAAGTTTACCTAAATGTATGAAATTAACATTGAATTATGCAGCCGTAAAACGCTGTGCTACTTTACGGTATAATGTAATACAGACCTGCCCAGGTTGCCATCTGCATCCATGCCTTCAATAGTAGCGCGGTAGTTGCCCTTACCATCAGAGTTGAAAAACTCAAATGAAGTTATGCCTGTTTTATCGGTTTTTACTTTAGGGTTCCAAAAAATAGTGCTGCGCAAATCGCCGCCAAAAGCACCCTGTTTTAAAGGATCGTACTTTGGCGAATAAAATTCGCGTGATACACTGTAACCTTGCGCGTTATAAGTAAGCAGGTTGCCTTTTGGTAACATGTCCTGCAGTTGGGCAAATGTAATTTTTGATTTTTCTACCTTTTTAGTGATAATAGATACAATACCATCTGTTTGGTAATTTTTGTTAATGTTACTAAAACCATCACTTTTAAAAACTTCTACATTTTCTACGTCTAAACCGGTAAGGCTTCCCAGGTAACTAAAATCAACAGGGCTGCCATTTACAAATACCTGCATTGGCAAGCGGTTTTGGTTAGAAATATTTTTAGTAAAATAAAGGTTGTTTTCTTCCACCGAAACGCCTAATAACATTGAGGGTAAACATTGGAACAGATTACCGCAATCTTTAAATCGTTCGCGTCTTAGCTCCTGATCGGCCATCATGGGTAGGGTGGATAGTGATCCGTAATCATTGTGTGTGGGCCTTTTAACCAACGATGTAGATTTTATTACAACTTCTTTTAAGATATGTAAATTCTCATACTGCTTTTTACTATTATCAAGTAAGGTTTTAAAAGAGCTATCAATATTGGCCACCTCGTCCAAAGCATTAATATTCTTTGTAGCCGACTGGTAACTGTCGCCGGTTACCGATATCATAAGGTTTTTACTTAGGGGATTATTACGTGCGCTAATAATTACCTGCGACGAATCTGGAAAGTTAAGCTTAGGGAATTTAAAATTACCTGTCATATCCGTCATGGTTTCAGCATATAGGTTTTTACCCGGAATTTGAAGACGTAAATTGCCTTTTGATATTGGCATACCGGTATTGTTACGCAACATACCAGCTATCTCAAGGCCCTGCTGCTCTGGATAGAGATATATCTGCGGGAATTTACCGGTTAAAATATTACGGTATGATATGCGGCGGTAACCTTGGGTAAGCATTAAAATATCAAGGTTAGCATCTGCATTTTCGTCTTTACTTATAAAATAATAGTTAGGCTTTTCAATGTATCCTTTTATATCAGATGTAAGCAACAGGTTTGTCATGATGGTAGTTTCGGCGTTTTCATCAAACGGCACCTTTGATTCATCGATAACCGAAACCGAAAACTCACCTTCTACCGGTAACGCATTGTTTTTTGCTGAAACCGATAGTTTAACTTTTTGCCTTATCGAGTATGTTTTACGATCGGCCGCAAGTGATAAATTAAGCATATCGTTATGCTTTATAAATACAATGCGCTCGCTTAGTGCTATGCCCCTTTCAGAGAAAAGTGTTAATTGTACAATGCCGGTAGGGAACTTACTTTTTGGAATAGGCGCACTATAATTGGGCGTTTGTAAGGCAGTTTGGGCCGCAAAATAAATAGCGCCACCACTTTGAGCTACGATATAATACATTTTACCCTGGTTCGCTTTAAAATACGGATCGTTTGCCGATAGTTTAATGTTCAGGTTTTCGGGGTCGTTATTAAATACTGCCAAAGTAATGCCTGCCGGTTTAATGCGGGGCATATCATAGGTTGTTGATACCCCATCAGGGAAAGTTATGTTTGCCTTATACGTTTTAGCATCTTCGGGCAGTATGGCAAATACGCCCATGCCTAAATGCTGCGATTCTAGGTTGGCCACTACTGTGCCTGTGTTATCTGTAATGGTGCCTTTAACATTGATACCCAAACCATTTGTATTAACGGCTTTAAAGGCTACTTTAGATCGTACACCAAGTGTAAGCTCGCCGCCTTCGGGAAAAAACTGCACATCGCGTTCGGCTATGGCTGAATTTAGCGGAAACTTGTTTAAAGATTCTTTACGATTCCCTAATTCTATCGAAGTGGTCAGGATCGCATTTTTTAGGGATGCATTAGCATTTTCGTTTAAAACTACGTTTAGTACACCGTTTTGGTCTGTAGTACCCTTGCCCTTACTAATATCGTCGCCGTTTGCGTTGGATATGCTCCAGTTTACTTTTTTGTTTGATAATACTTCGCCCGGCTGCTTGTAGCTAATTGCGGCACTTACTTTTGGTTTGCCCGCTACCGCCGTTGTATTGAAAGATATATTTGTGTTAACGTTAGCCTGTATTGTATTACCTATAGCTATGTTCTTATTATAAAAATAATCTGAGTCAAAGTTGCGCATCCATGCAGTATATGCCCTTAAGTGATAATTGCCCTGCTTGTACGCATCCGGAGAAAGAATAATGTTACCATGAGCAACGCCATTTACAACCGGCAGCTTTAATATTTTTACTAACGAATCCTGATTAGCAATATCTACATATACAATATTACTTAGGGCCGATGGCTGATGTTTATCAAGAGTTACATAGGCTTTAAACCAAATGGTATCGCCGGCGGCGTAATAGGGCTTATCTAAATGCAGGTAAACTTTCTCAATTGGAAAGCTGCTTATAAACTTTGCCGTTTTAGTAATGATGGTATTTAAGCTAACAGTATCCCTTTGTGCAAAGGCGGGTGCAATTAAACAGGTAGTCAGGAATATGACCAACGTGATTTTTTTCAGGCTCATATAATAGTTAAAGTAGCGTGGCTAATATAAACATTTAGCTTTACTGCATGTTCAAAGGTATGAGTTTTAACATTTCATTAACGTTTAAGCAAATGAAAAAACACCCATAAATGTACTGTATAAACGAGTTTTTAAAAAAAGTATTATTGTAATTTACATGCTACAAAACAAAGCGATATGCCAACCGAGATAGAAAGGAAATATTTAGTTGATCACAAAAAATGGGAAGGGCTTATTAAGCCTACAGGTAAACTGTATAAGCAGGGTTATATATTAAGCGAAGAAAGGCGTACAGTTAGGATACGTGTTACTAATGATGCTGCCTATATCACCCTTAAGGGGGCATCAACCGGCATAAGCCGCAGCGAATATGAATACACTATACCAGTAAACGAGGGTAACGAGATACTGGATAACTTTGCCACATCATTAATACAAAAAACGCGCTATAATATTGAATATGCCGGGCATACCTGGGAAGTAGATGTTTTTACCGGTGATAATAACGGACTTATTGTTGCCGAGATAGAGTTACAAAACGAAGATGAACAATTTGAAAAGCCCGAATGGATAGGGCCGGAAGTAAGCCACGATAGCCGTTATACTAACGCCAGCCTATCTGTTTATCCTTATAAAGACTGGAAATAAACTAAAAATTTGATCGCATAAAAAAAACCTGCCTTTATTGGGGCAGGTTTTTTTTGTAGGTGTAAATATTATTTACCAGCCAGAACCTTTTTTAGCGTTACCGTTTTTAACGTGTTCTTCTGCTGTAGCTTTGCCCATGATAGCAGCCATTTTGTTACCTTCTGCATCTTTACCTGTAGCAATGTATCTGCCAGATTTAATGTCGATAACAGGGTCAATCATTGGAACATTTTTAGTTTTTGTTTTTACTGAATACGCGGTGATTCCTGAAGCTGCCATGTTTAGTTTTTTTTAAGTTTTTTAATTGTAACTGGATTAATTGTGTTTTGTTTTTATTATCTGTTAACTTGTTTTACACCTTAACAGGTAATGCTTGTAATATGAAGGCAATATATGTATTTATACTTAACTAACAAATTATACAAATGTTCATTTTTTTGCACATATTAACGAATATATAGCCGAATCGAGGAAATTGCCGTTAAAGTAGCAGTTCTCTTTAAAGTAACCCTCACGTACAAAGCCGGTTTTCTCCAGCAGTTTTATTGATACCTGATTAGCCGGATTGGCGTTTGCTTCTATAGAATGCAGCTTTATATTATTAAAGCCATACTGTATTACTGTGTTTAGTGCTTCGCTCATTATGCCTTTGCCCTGGTACGCCGGGTTAAGCATGTAGCCAATTTCGGCACGGTAATGCTCGGGCAATATTTGCCAGTAGCCTATTGTACCTATTAATGTATCCGAATCTTTCAGCGTAATGGCCCACAATATAGATTCGTTTTTTTGCTGCAGCAGGTCAACCTTTTTTATCCATTCCTCAACTTCGGTTATGGAAACGGGGAGGGGCCTGTCAATATATTTCATTACCTCTTCATTGCTTCGCATACTGTAAATTTCAGCGGCATCGTTATCTGTAACAGCCCGTAGTTTTAGGCGTTTACTAAACAATTGCGGAGAGGGGTGCAGGTTTAATTTGAGCATAATTTATACCTTATAAATATAGCGTATAAAGAGATGTATATAATAAGGTATGGAACTTTTTATAGACTTTAGCGTTTACCTATCAGCAATAAACAAATAACATGAAACTATACACTATTATTAGCCTGTGTACTTTGGCACTTGCCTCGTGCGCGGGTAATGGAAACAAAAGCGCAGACACTACCAAAACGGCAGCAGAAGATACAGCTTACGCCAGCAAGCTGAATGCACCTGCCCAAAACATGGAATATTGTTTTATACGTACCGAGGGTACAAGTAACCAGGATACTACAGCGGTTCATTTAGTAATAAACGCAGATAAGGTAAATGGCGAGATGAACTGGATCCCAAAAGAAAAGGATGCACGTAAAGGGACTTTAGTAGGGACTATGTCTGGTAATAATATTAAAGCGGTATGGACTTTTATGCAGGAAGGTATGAAAGATACGCTTTCGGTTGAATTGGAGCTATCGGCCCAACAGTTATTACAACGGCCATTTAAGGTAACCAGTGCGGGGCGCCAGGAAGTGGACAGGGCTGCCGGATATACTATAGTGTATGAGCTTGATAATTGCGAGAAGTTTAAAACTCCTGTAAAACCAGCTTTATAAGGAACAGTTGAGTTTGAGTACTCATACCTCAATGCCTCGTTATTTATAACGGGGCATTTCTTATGTGTCAGTTTCTGATTTATTTGCGATTAGTCGGCAGTTGCGATATCTGATTTTGGTGCTGATGAGCTTTTAACAGAAACGGTTATACTATCTTCTTTTAACTTATTTGATTCGATCTTATTATCGGTTTTGGTAGTAAGCGAAAATGCAGTTACTGCCGATGTTAAAATTAATGCTGCTGCTATGATTATCTTTTTCATTTATGTGTTTATCTATTGAGATTTAGGTAGTAATATTTAGTCGGCAGTTGCGATATCTGATTTTGGTGCTGATGAGCTTTTAACAGAAACGGTTATACTATCTTCTTTTAACTTATTTGATTCGATCTTATTATCAGTTTTGGTAGTAAGCGAAAATGCAGTTACTGCCGATGTTAAAACTAATGCTGCTGCTATGATTATCTTTTTCATTTGTGTTTGTCTTTATTGAATGAGTTGTAAGGGTAATAATTAATTAGTCCGCAGTACCTACGTCTTTTTTGTTATCCGCAGTACCAACATCTTTCTTGTTATCTGCGGTGCCTACGTCTTTTTTATTGTCCGCAGTACCTACATCTTTTTTGTTATCGGCAGTGCCAACGTCTTTTTTGTTTGAGAAAGCTGATGCGCTAACTGTAGTTGCTGATAATGTGCTGAATATGATTGCTGTTGCTATGATTAATTTTTTCATGATCGTTATTTGTGGTTGTGTTATTTATAATTGATTGTGTTGTAGTCTCTGTTATAGTTGATTATTAATTAGTCTGCAGTGCCTACGTCTTTTTTGTTATCAGCAGTACCTACATCTTTTTTGTTATCAGCAGTACCTACGTCTTTTTTATTATCGGCAGTACCTACGTCTTTTTTGTTTGAGAAAGCTGATGCACTAACTGTAGTTGCTGATACTGTACTGAATATGATTGCTGCTGCTATGATGAATTTTTTCATGATCGTTATTTTGAATGTTTTTTATGATTTGGGGTAATTGATATCGTCTGTTGGTTATATAATTAGTCTGCAGTGCCTACGTCTTTTTTATTATCGGCAGTACCAACATCTTTTTTATTATCGGCAGTGCCTACGTCTTTTTTATTGTCCGCAGTACCTACATCTTTTTTGTTATCTGCAGTGCCTACGTCTTTTTTGTTTGAAGTGGCTTTTGCTGGGGTAGCATTGTTATTAACTGTTAAAGTTGCTGCTGATAAAGCGCCCGTGCTGAATATTAATGCTGCTGCTATGATGAATTTTTTCATGATCTTATTTTGAATGTTTTTTATGAATTGGGGTAATTGATATCGTGTTATTGGTTATAATTAGTCTGCAGTGCCTACGTCTTTTTTGTTAGCTATAGTGCTTCTCTCAATTGTTGCTGTAGGCTTGGCGGTATTTTCTTTTGTGCATGATGGTAATATGCCCGCGCTTAATAGTAATAATGCTACTGCTGTTATGATGGTCTTTTTCATGATTGTTTATTTTAGTTGTTAGGGGTATTTGTTAATAGGGTTAATTAATCGGCAGTGCCAATGTCTTTTTTAAATGTCATTGTGTTTTGCACGAAGGTGGCGGTAGGTTTTACGGTTACCTGTTTGGTGTATGACGGTAAAACTGCTGTTGTTAAAATTAGTGCTGCTGCTATGATTATCTTTTTCATAATGATTTATTTTAGTTTGTTAGGGGTATCTGTTAAATGGGTTAATTAATCGGCAGTGCCAATGTCTTTTTTAAATGTCATTGTGCTTTGCACGAAGGTGGCAGTAGGCTTTACGGTTATCTGTTTGGTATATGATGGTAAAACTGCTGTTGTTAAAATTAGTGCTGCTGCTATGATTATCTTTTTCATAATGATTTATTTTAGTTTGTTAGGGGTATCTTTTAAGTGGGTTAATTAATCGGCAGTGCCAATGTCTTTTTTAAATGTCATTGTGCTTTGCACGAAGGTGGCATTAGGTTTTACGGTTACCTGTTTGGTATATGATGGTAAAATGCCTGTTGTTGAAATTAGTGCTGCTGCTATAATTAACTTTTTCATAATTGTGTTTTTTAATGTTCTTTTCTAACTTATTTAATCTGCGGTACCAATATCTTTTCTTATACCGGTAGTAGCCTTTAAAAATATATCCATTGTTGTATGCACACTTGTTTGTTTAACGCAAGAGGATAGCAATACCCCGCTTACTAATACTATATATGCAAGTAGATTTCTTTTCATATCATTTTTAGTTTTATTAACCTGTAAATAAATGTTAATTATAGGGCTACTTTACAACTGTTTGAGTTGGAAATTGTAACTATAAGTTAACAATATTCGCATATTTATTTGTACTATTGGATGTGACTCAATAATATATTATAACACACTTAACTAATTAGTAGTCAGTATATTAACAAGACAAATATAAATATGTTTTTCAATTTTAAGGTAACAATTAAAAATAAATTTTCATACCTTTTTTTTTAAATTTAACCTAATGTACTATTGTTGTAATTATTTTATAACTTTCACCATAATATAACGTATAGAGCTCTAATGAATAGAATTTTTACTCTTCTTATTTTCTTTTTTGTTTGTAGTACTGTATATGCGAAGGGTAATGTTGATGTTACTGCACAGGATACTAACGAAGTAATAAAATTAAATAAGCAAGCTTACGATAATCGCCTAACAAGCCCCGACCAAACAGTTAGTTACGCATCTAAGGCTCTGGCTATTGCAGAAAAGGCCGGTTATGACAAAGGGATTGGTGAGGCCTACCGTGTAAGGGGGATTGGTAATTACTATTTAAACCAGGCAAGCGCGGCTATTCATGATTATTTGCAGGCGCTATCTTACTTTTCAAAAATTAAAGATCTAAGAAGTGAGGCAAAGGTTTATAATAATATAGGTAACTTATACCTTGATAATAATTACGCAAATTCATTAGAGTATTTAAAAAAAGCTTTAGTTATTGCCGAAAAATTAGCTGATAAACAGTTAATTGGTTCTCTCTATTTAAATATTGGTAACGTTTATTATCGTAAAAAAAGCTTTTATCAGGCTTTAACTTATTATGACAAGGGTAACGAAATCTTTTCCTCCATTAAAGATTCGGTAAACCTAATTCAAGCGCTTCAAAACAGAGGGGTAATTTATTTTAACCTTAATCAATACGATATTGCCGAAAAGCTGTTATTGGCGGCCAATAAAGCGGCTAAAGAAAGAGATTTGAATAAACCCGTTGCCAGTACAAACTTAACACTTGCATCGCTATATATAGCGCAAAAAAGGTTTGACGATGCAGAGAAGATTGTAAGGGAAGGGCAGGCTTACTCAAAAGCTGTTAAAGATGAGAAGCTGGAGTCTGATTATAATTACACTATTTATCAGTTAGAAGCTAAACGCAAGAACTACGAACGGGCTTTATATTATCTGCAAATGATATTTAGGCAAGACAGTACTATTTATACTTCTAACGAGTCTACCCAGATAAGCATGTTGCAGGAGCAATTTAAACAGCAGGCAAGGCAGCGCGAAAACGAGCTTATTATACAAAGGCAACAAAATGATCGTATTAAGTTTTGGGCGGTAACTATTGTGGCCGGTTTGCTATTAGTAGTAATTGCCCTGTTAATAAGCAATGTTAAACGTAAAACGGTAACTAATACCAAACTTACCGAACTTAATGAGGAAGTTTCCCGACAGAAGGATAACCTTGACAGAGTGAATCATCACCTCGAAGAAATTATTGATGAGCGTACAAAAGATCTGCAGATAAAGAACAAGAAACTTTCCGAATACTCGTCTTATTTGTCGCACCAGATACGGGGGCCGATAGCCACGCTGCGCGGCTTAATGAATTTGGAGAAAGAAGGTCTTGTGGATGAAAAGGAATGTATTAATATGATGGATAAATGCGTATCCGATATTGACCAGAAGATCATTGAAATGAGTGAAATGCTTAATGACACAAGTAAAAATGTTTTTTAAACAATCATTATTCTCAACTCGGATAAGTGCTGTGTATCTGTGCTTCAAATAATCCCAAATACATACAATACATTGATATCATTTGCAGGATAAGTAATTGTCTGTGGCGTTTATAGCCTTCAGTTTCAAAAGCCAGGGTTTCATTACCTGCGGTAACAAAAAATCTTACTTCACCCTTCCTTGGTTTAACACGTGTTTTTACTAAACCAGATGCCTTAACTTTTAACTTGCTGCGCCTGTCATGTATGGTTCCACCTTTTGGCAAGTCGGCATTTGAAATAGATATCATGTAGTTTGACATAGTATTTTTGTTATACCATAGTCATTACAATTTTAAATCCAAATAACCTGATAAGGCTTCTCTAAAATGAAAAACGGTAATAAATCGATTTGTATTTTCATTTCACTTAAATTAATTAAAGGTTAGTTTAATAGTTAAGTGAAAGTGAATAAAAATCACTTTATTACCGCAATAAAACAGGACTAACTGTTGTATTTATTGAACAGTATTTAGGTTGCACTTATAGGGAAACATGGTTTTTGTTCAGCAATTCTTCATAAAGTAAAATTACTTTACGTTGTAAATTGGTGATCTCTGTTTCTCTGTCAACAAGTTTTTTCTGAATTATGCTCAAGCTCAAATCTTGTGTACTTGGCTCTTGTATATATTCAAGTGACAGCAGGTTAACAACGCTTACCTCAAATATATTGGCAATTTGCTCCAGTCTTGATAAGTTGATATCGGTAACACCCGTTTCAATTTTTGAAAACGCAGGTATAGATATACCTAAACGGTTTGCAACATCTTCCTGGCTCCAACCATGTTCATGGCGCAGGGTGCGGATATTTTTACCGGCAGACTTGTTAGTCTTCTTTTTTATAGTCTCGCTCATCATGTACATAATAATAAATATTAATTAAGGGAAAAGGTTATTAATACTTGTCCAAACCTAATGCCACAGATTAAATACACCTTAATTATGCATGATTAACGGATAGTTAATGTTATTGCGTGAAAATTGTGGAATTTGTTCTACAAATAGTGGGAATAAATATTTACTCTACCCCACTAATTATACTCAGTTTCGCGAATTTTAAGAGTAGTTGTTTCTGGCCAATTTCTTTAAAAAAGATGGTCGCTTTTATATCGGGTTTATTGCCTTCCAGTGTAAGTACTTTACCAAATCCAAAACGCTCATGCTCTACCTGCATACCAACCTGCAGGTTTGATGTATCTGATGGTTTAAAATCTGGGGATGGCACATGGGCCTTTGCCAGGATAGATGTAGTTTTAACGGGCGGGGCAGTAGCAGCTTTAGGTTTAGAAAAAGTATCGGCTTTTCTGCTCCAGGCATTACGCTCGTCATCAAATGAACCCGATGTAGATACGGGTTTAGCTGTAAAATCAAGCTCCAGGTACTTCGCGTCAATCTCGTCTAAAAAACGGCTTGGCTCGCAACTTATAAGTGTGCCAAATTTAAAACGCGATGTTGCGTAACTAATGGTTAATTTATATTCGGCACGGGTAATGGCCACATAAAACAGGCGGCGTTCCTCCTCCAGATCGCTGCGCGAGTTAAGCGACATTTGCGATGGGAACAGGTTCTCTTCCAGCCCTACAATGTGTACTTGCGGAAATTCCAACCCTTTTGATGAGTGGATGGTCATAAGGGATACCGTGTCAGCATCTTTGTCTTTATCCTTATCATCGTTGGTTAACAAGGCAACATCCTGCATAAAAACGTCAAGTCCCTTTTCCTCAATATCTTCCCGTTCCGAGAACTCTTTTATCCCGTTTAGTAACTCCTGTATATTTTCGTAACGGTTAAGTCCCTCAACAGATTTATCTTCATATAAATCTTTAAGCAAACCGGAGTGTTGCGCAATATGTAATGCGGCTTCGTAAGC
>NZ_JAQBOI010000221.1 GCF_028288105.1 Mucilaginibacter sp.
GCGTGGAAGGTGATGATCTGCGCATCGGCAGGTAAGTATTTTTCAAAAATGGCAATCTCGGGATGTTTAACAGATGTTTGCCCGGCCACAATAGCACCGTACTTAGTTGCAGGGCCGTATTGGGCCACCACCTGTTCCAGCTTATCCGCCTCAACCGAATAAATGATAAGATCGCTTACACGCGATACATCTTTACCATCATCCATCAGGGTAATCCCTAATGGGTTAAGTTCATCCTCTAAACGTTCGCGGTTAACGGGCATATCACAACCGCAAACAGTATAACCCGCTTTTGAAAAAGCTTTGGCGTACAATTTGCCCATATCACCCAAACCTATAATACCTATGCGCATAGTATAAATTAAAAAGGCTAATATATGCTTTTGATAATTACACGCTATTATTATATCTAATTAACAAATTTTAATGCTTTTAAAGTGGCTATTGTAAAGATGATATTGACGTTTGCATTAATCTAAACAATATTTACAAACTTTTAATTAAATTACTACGTTTAAGTGGAGTAATGGTTTAGTTAATAAAGACCTTAACCTCCCCCCGAACTTAATATTTATATGATGAAGCTTTTTAAATTACGAACACTTACTTTAGTATTGCTTATTTTAGGTAATGCAGGCTTTAGTTATGCTCAAGATTCAACAAAAAAAACTACTACGGTAAAAACTACCGCTGTAAAACCAAATCCGTCTGTTACAAAACCAACTTCATATAAAAAACCTGTTACACCTGCAGTACAAACACCCAGCAATACTGCAACTTCACCTATTACACCTGTACAACAACGCCCGGTTGCCCCTGCTGCACCGGTAGATAAAAGCTTACGTGGCCAATATCAATACCTGTTAACTAAAGTCTACAATTATCAGCAGCCATTGGTAGCGGCACTATTTAAAAACTATAACGATACACTTAAGTTAACGCGCAAGCAATTGGCCGACGCCCGTGCTACACTTGCAGTACAAACTAAAACTATTGACACGTTAAAAGCATCGTCGGCCACAAAAGACCAAAGCCTTGCTGAGTCAAAAGCGAAAGTTGACGAAGTAAACCTGTTAGGGGTGCCACTTTCTAAATCTACCTACAATTTAATAATGTGGGGATTGGTGATAGGTTTTGGCGTAATAGCTGCAATAGTAATAGCCCGATCTGGCAGCCACAGCCGCGAGGCTCATTACCGTATTAAGCTTTATAACGAACTGGAAGAAGAATACAAGGCCTACAAAACCAAAGCCAACGAAAAGGAAAAGAAACTTGCCCGCGAACTGCAAACCGAACGTAATAAACTGGATGAGCTAACCGGGAATGGGTAACTTTTGATATGAACGCCTATCTTTTTGGATGGAACCCTATTAAATTTAAATGGGAAAATATTGATGCCGATATTAAAAAGCTTAAAGCAACCGGCGAACTAATTGATAACTGGAGTGTTGCCAGCCATAAAACTATCCGCCCCGGTGACAGGGCCTATATTGTACGGCTTGGGGTAGACCCGAAAGGGATTTTCGCGTCGGGTACAATCGAGGCTGAGCCTTATCTGGCATCACGCAAAGGGCGGATCTATCACCGCATTAACATCAGTATTGATGTATTGCTAAATCCTGATAAAGAGCGCATACTCACTTTTGATATTTTAAAAACCGGTAACCTTGCCGAACAAACCTGGTCGCCACAAGCCTCCGGCATATCTATAAGGCCGCATTTGGTTGATGAACTGGAAGGTGTTTGGCTTGATTTTTTAGCGAATAAGGAGGAATACTAATGGCTACCATAACACCTATACTCCGGATATTTGATTATGATAAAGCCGTTGAGTTTTACATAAACTGGCTTGGCTTTAAGATTGATTGGGAATACAAGCCCGGCAATGCCCCCATATACATGCAAATATCCTTGCAGGATATGCAGTTGCACCTTTCTGAACATCATGGCGATGCCAGTCCCGGCTCGCATATCCGAATCGAAAACTTTGTTGGTTTAGAATTATACCATCAGCAATTGCTGAACAAGGAGTACAAATATAACCGCCCGGGTTTGGAAATACCCGAGTGGAATAAAAATGCTATCGAAACTACGGTTTACGATCCTTTTGGCAACCGTTTAACATTCGCCGAAACTTTTGCCTGATCATTAGTCGCAAACGCCCCCTTAACTTGTCGTATTTACACATTTGCGATATCAGTATACGACCGTACTTTTGGATGAACAAATAAACACAACAACTATGGCAACTCAAATTTTTGTAAACCTTCACGTTAAAGACCTTAATAAGTCGGTAGCGTTTTTCACCCAACTTGGTTATACTTTTAACCCGCAGTTTACCGATGAAAATGCAACCTGCATGATCATCAGCGATACCATTTACGTAATGTTACTGGTAGAACCTTTCTTCCAGAGCTTTACTAAAAAGGACATTGTGGATACCAGCAAAGCGCAGGAATGCACCATAGCTCTATCTATGGAAAGTAAAGAAGCGGTTGATGATATAGTGAACAAAGCCATTGCAGCCGGTAGCGTAATACCTAAACCAGAACAGGATTACGGATGGATGTACCAGCACAGCTTTGAAGACCTTGATGGCCACCTTTGGGAATACGTTTGGATGGATCCGGCTGGGCCGCCGCAACAATAAGGGGTAATAATTAATATGTAATTGATTTTCCTGAGATATGCCAAACATGTCCGGCATTAAATCAATGATAAAAGCCATCAATTAAATAATTGATGGCTTTTATCATTCAAAAAACCTATTGTATTGCCGGAGTATAACTGTAAATTTATATTCCGTTTAAACCAATTATGACCAAACGTTTAATAGTACTCATCTCACTGTCGATATGCATTTTCGGATGTAAAAAAGATCGCCCTTCAATAACAACAGCGCCCGATGTTGGCTCTTTAAAAATTAGTTTAGTTAGCGGCAAAGATCAATCAGCATTCACTGGGGTCGATTTAAAAGACAGTGTAGCAGTAAAAGTGAGTACCGATGGCAGCCCTGCAAAAAATATCATTGTTGAGTTTAGGGTTTCGGGTTGTAACAATGAGTTTATTGTTCAGAAGCAAACAAATGCCGATGGTATCAGCAAATATATGTGGCAAATGGCAGCTGATGAGGGGGAGCAACGCCTCAGTGCAGTTGTAATAAATAAAGGCAAGCGCATTGATTCTATTACGGTAACGGCAACTGCATTAAAAAATCCTATCAACAATGTGACATCAGCCTGCACACCGCCAAATGCATTACCTTTAGACATCCGCCAGTTATCAACCGGAAGGTTGCTCGCATGCTTCTCGGGGCAAAATGCTATTAGATATTCTGACAATATCGTGGTTACCATTAAAAGGCCTTGGGTCTAAATACTACGTTACGGCAATAGTAACCACCCCTACAGACGAGATATTTGCGGCAACTAATGGCAACGGATTGTTATACTCAAAAGACGAGGGTGCTACATGGGAAGACGTTTCTCCAATTGGTTTCGACAAGCGAGATTTCCCAACCGATATTGTTTACACTAAAAATGGCAAGCTAATAATTACCGGGCAAAAAGCCAGTGTATTCATATCTGCTGATAAAGGTAAAACCTGGGTGGTTTCAAAAAGTGGCCTGCCCGTAAACCTACGCTGTAATTTCCCTATCGAGCTTAATAATGGCGACCTATATGTGATGGATTTTTTATCATCATTATATAAATCGGTTGATGGGGGCGTTACCTGGGTTGAAGAACCAAAAGTGCGGGAGTTAGAAGCCATATGCACAGATAAAAACGGATGGATGTATAAGTGCACATTTGTAAATGCCGACCCATCTGGCCAGGCAGCAAGTAACATCGTTGTATCCAAAGACAACGGCAAAACTTTTATGCCTTATGCAAAGGTTAATAGTTTTGTATATGTGATGAAGGCCGAAGACGACGGTAACATATATTATTTTGACAGCTTTGGGGGGCCAAGCTTAATACGACGTTTTATAAATGGCAATTTTTCGCAAGGCATTGCCAATAATGGCACCATAGCAACCTTTAATTTGATAGGGAGCGCGTCTGAAAGAAACTGGTATTTACTTATACCACAGCATGCGTTCTTCTATTTTTCCGGCAATCACATTATGCGGGGCCCTAACATTTAACTAAAAAAGCCATCCTTTTTCAAGAATGGCTTTTTTTATAGATCTTCCGGTACAGTTATACTTTGATCTCAACTTCAACACCGCTTGGCAATTCAAGCTTCATTAGCGCATCTACAGTTTTTGAGTTTGAACTGTAGATATCCAATAAACGTTTGTAAGAACATAATTGGAATTGCTCGCGTGCTTTCTTGTTTACGTGTGGTGAACGCAAAACAGTGAAAATTTTCTTTTCGGTTGGTAACGGAAGCGGTCCGCTAACTACAGCGCCTGTTGGCTTTACTGTTTTTACGATCTTTTCGGCTGACTTGTCAACCAAATTGTAATCGTAAGATTTTAATTTGATTCTGATTCTTTGGCTCATTTTGTTTGTTTTAATGGCTATCCTAAGAGCTATTTATTAGGCTTAACCGGGTTTTAATTTATGTGCAGACGTGCGGATATGCAAATGTGCGGATGATATTTGCATATCTGCACATCTGCATATCTTCACATCAATTAGTTATTTCCAGCAGCTTTTCTGCCTTTTGCTTTAGCAACAATTTCGTCCTGTACGTTACGCGGCGCTTCAGCATAGTGATCAAACTCCATGGTTGAAGTAGCACGGCCAGATGTAATGGTACGTAACTGGGTTACATAACCAAACATTTCTGAAAGTGGTACAGTTGCTTTAATTACTTGTGCACCTGCACGGCTATCCATACCCAAAAGCTGGCCACGACGACGGTTCATGTCACCAATAACGTCACCCATGTTTTCTTCAGGGGTTAAGATCTCAATTTTCATGATCGGCTCTAACAATACCGGTTTACAACGTGGCAATGCCTCGCGATAAG
>NZ_JAQBOI010000320.1 GCF_028288105.1 Mucilaginibacter sp.
TATTTTGCCTGCATATGCAATCTTTTGAAATAGATAAAACCGACCTGCTTCGCATTAAAACCGCCCTTGAGGGGGATGATGCTGAATTACAGGTGGTTTTGAACGAATACCACGCTTCAGAGATTGCGATATTGTTCGAGAAACTCCCGCAGGAAGCTAAAGAACGGATCATCAATATCCTGCCTACTGACATCGCATCTGAGGTTATCTCTGAAATGACTGAGGAATCGCACCCGGAAGATCTTTTGGTGGGCCTGCATCCCGAAAAACGGTCTGAGATCGTGGAGGAGATGGATTATGACGTGGCTACGGATATTATCTCGCAGCTTGACAAAGAAGATCAGCAGGAAATTTTAGAGGACATTGACCAGGAAGATGCTACCAGCATCCGCGCCCTGTTAAATTATCACGAGGATACGGCCGGTGGTTTGATGAACTCGGAGGTTATCTGCGTAAACATTAACCTGGATAAAAAAGACGCACTGGACGAGATCATCCGCCAATCCGAAGAGATGGAGGAGTTTTATACCATTTACGTGGTAGACGATAATAAAACTTTGCAGGGTATCTTATCCATAAAAGATATTATTAAAGCCCGTGGCGAAGCTAAAGTACGCGATTTGGTACAATCCGACTTTGTATACGTAAAGGCTGAGCTTGACCAGGAAGAGGTTGCCAAGCTTATATCGCAATATAACCTGACCACCATACCCGTGGTTGATGATCATATGAAGCTGCTGGGCCGCATTACAGTTGATGATATCATTGATGTTATGGAGGCCGAGAATACCGAGGATATCTTGAAGATCTCGGGTGTATCAGAAGATGAGGAACTGAGCGGTAACTGGCAGGACGCTGTAAAAAGCCGTTTGCCATGGCTGGTAATTAACCTGGGTACCGCGTTTTTAGCGGCATCCATCATTCGTAATTTTGATGCCACGGTAAAGAACCTGGCTGTTATATCAGCCTACATGACCATTATTGCAGGCATGGGCGGTAATACTGCTACACAGGCATTGGCGGTAACTGTAAGGCGTATCTCGTTAAGCGACCTAAGCGACAGGCAGGCTTACAATACTGTTTTAAAAGAGCTATTAGTGGGCCTGGTAAATGGTGCCTGCAACGGTTTAATTGTTTTTGCAGTGGCCTATTTTTACGATGCCAACCCAATGCTGGGCCTTGTGCTGTTTTTAGCCATGACAGGTAATTTGATCGTAGCCGGTTTAACAGGTGCATCTATCCCGCTGATTTTGAAAAGGGTAGGGATAGACCCGGCCGTGGCATCATCAATCATCATCACTACATTTACAGATTGTATTGGATTTTTTCTGCCATTATGGTTGGCAAGCAAGCTTTTATTATAATTTTGATTTGAGAATATTTTCTCGCAAAAAACACTTGCAAATTATATAGTTTTTTGTCACGCAAAGACGCAGAGACGCTAAGAAAGTGATAGAATGAATATATTAATTAAAAAATGTTTTGCGTCTTAGCGTCTTTGCGTGAAATAAAATTAACACTTTGCTTATTAGCACCTTTGCGTGAAAAATAAAATTGAAATAACTGAAATAGTAAATAATCTTTGATATTTGCGTCTTAGCATAGCTAACAACTAAAATTTGAACTAATGACTGAAGTAAGATACGACTGGACACAGGAAGAAATCTCAAAAATATATCACTCACCGTTGCTTGATCTGATATTCCGCGCGGCAACTATTCACCGTGAGAATGAGGACTATGCCGAGGTACAGATAAGCTCCCTTATCTCGATAAAAACAGGTGGTTGCCCCGAGGATTGTGCTTACTGCCCACAGGCAGCACGTTACAACACTGGAGTTGATGTGCATGCTATAATGCCTAAAGATGAAGTTATCGCGGTAGCACAAAAAGCTAAAGACGGCGGCGCTTCCAGACTTTGTATGGGTGCTGCATGGCGCGAAGTACGTGATAACCGCGATTTTGATAAGGTGATTGACATGGTGAAAGCTGTTAACGCTATGGATATGGAAGTATGCTGCACGCTGGGTATGCTTACCGAAAGCCAGGCGCAACGTTTAGCTGATGCAGGCCTGTATGCTTACAATCATAATTTAGATACCTCTGAGGATGATTATAAGCGTATCATCACCACCCGTACTTATGATGATCGTTTACAAACGCTCGACCATGTGCGTAAAGCAAAGATCTCTGTTTGCAGCGGCGGTATTATCGGCTTAGGCGAAACCGCACAGGATCGTATCTCTATGCTGAAAACATTATCAAATATGCCTAAGCATCCCGAGTCTGTGCCGATCAATGCATTGGTACCGGTACAGGGCACACCACTGGCCGATCAGCCGCGTGTTTCTGTTTGGGATATGGTGAGAATGATAGCGACAACCCGCATAATTATGCCTAAAACGGTTGTAAGGCTTTCTGCCGGTCGTACCGAAATGAGCACTGTTGAGCAGGCTATGTGTTTTATGGCAGGTGCTAACTCTATCTTCGCCGGCGAAAAATTACTAACCACACCAAATCCAACTTTTGATGAAGATATGGCCATGTTCCAGCTTTTGGGTTTAACACCACGTAAGGCATTCAAGAATGGCCGCCCCAATGTTTCAAAAGAGATTAAAGAAATGAGCATTAACGAGGTGATATAATCTTCCTCCGTAAGCTTCCACAAAACAAAAATGCCATGTTATTCTTTTATAACCTAAAAGTATTAACATGGCATTTGATCAATACCACGAGCCGGCCAATGAGCTGTCGGACGAAACCCGGACCTTTGCACGTATGATCGTATCCCTGGGCGAAGAAGCCGAGGCTATCAACTGGTACGAGCAACGCATATCTGTAGAGAAAGACCCGCAGGCTAAAGCCATTATGCAAAACGCCCAGCACGAAGAGTTTAAACACTTTGGTATGGACCTGGAGTTTCTGCTGCGTAAGAAACCCGCATGGCGAGAAACCTTGCAAGCCATTTTGTTTAAAGAAGGTGATATTGTAAAACTGGGCGAAAAAGGAGAAGAAGCTTCGGAATAATTTTCAGATTACTTGCTCCGTAGGAGCAAAAGGTCGGTAGTACAGAAATTGATTGTCCTGCTCTGTGCCGTGGGTACAGAACTATACGCTTGCATAAATAATATCTTAGCTAAAGGTTATGTACCTACGACACATAAATTATGTTACTTGACTTTTTCTACCGACCTTGAACCCCGATGGGGTTTATAAAAGATATGCGTGTGCATAATAATCCCTCGGGATAATTTAACACAACACTTTCGCCCCAAAGTAAACGCAATACTTAAAAATGAAACTCCTAAAAACCTTAACCTTAATATTAATGCTATTTGGCATTAATACATCCTTCGCGCAAAATAAGATCATTGTTTACCAATCAGATTTCGGCCTAAAAGATGGTGCTGTTTCCGAAATGAAAGGTGTGGCCATCGGTGTATCGCCTGATTTGAAACTTTACGACCTTACGCACGAGATCCCCAATTACAATATCTGGGAAGCATCATACCGTTTATTCCAAACCATAAGCTACTGGCCAAAGGGAACCGTGTTTGTTTCGGTAGTTGATCCCGGCGTGGGCACCTCGCGTAAATCAGTTGTATTAAAAACAAATACCGGGCAGTTTATTGTTACGCCTGATAATGGCACGTTAACCCTGGTTGCCGAAACCGATGGCATAGCAGGCTTGCGCCAAATTGATGAAGTAAAGAACCGTCGCCCGGGTTCGGGTAAATCCTATACCTTTCATGGCCGCGATGTTTATTCTTATACCGCCGCGCGCCTGGCTGCAGGTATAATTACCTTTGAACAGGTTGGCCCAGAGTTGCCTAAACAGGTGGTGAAGATTCCTTACCAAAGATCAGTATTTGAAAATGGCAAACTGAAAGGAACTATCGATATCCACGATGTACAGTACGGCAACATCTGGACAGACATCAGCGACGAACTGGTTAAAAAGCTAAACCCCAAATACGGCGATATGCTGCATTTAAAAGTGTTTAACAAAGGAGTACTGGTACACGAAAGCGATGCGCCCTACAGCGAAACCTTTGGCAGCGTACCCGAGGGTAAACCATTAGCTTATCTGAACAGCTTAATGCAGCTATCCTTCGCGCTTAACATGGGCAGCTTTGCAGATACCTATAAAATTGGCAGTGGTAGTGACTGGAGCGTGGAAGTGACAAAGAAGTAGATTAATACTCTACAAACTGCTCATCTACATAACACCAAAGCCAACGTTCGCCGGGCTGGGCCGATGCTATTACCGGGTGGTGATCGGCATGGTAATGTTTAGTCATGTGCTTCTCGTCGCTTTGATCGCAGCATAGCGTAACACCACAGGTTTGGCAGGTACGCAAATGGACCCATTGGGTGCCTTGTTTTATACATTCTTCGCATACATGCTCATCGCTTAGTTTAACCTGGGTAATGGCTTGTAAATGTTCGCAAAAGCTTGGGTCTATGTCGGGCATCATTGTTATTAATTTAAAGCTAAAGATAATAATGCTGATTGAAAACAGGGTTATTTGTAGTGAAATTAAACCTTAGCATTCAGTAACAACCGCCATGCCCAGCGGGTGGCTGTATTAAAACCCTTCCACTCATCTACAAAATCTATAATGTCTTTAAGGCAGGTATCGGCAAATTTTTGTTTAAAGTTGTTGGCGGCTATTTTGTAAACAGCATCCGGGTTGGTTATGCCAATGCGCTCATATATTTCCCTTTTTACATACATGGTACGCACAAATAAAATATTGAACAGTATGATATAACTATACATAGTCCGTTTAATGTATCCCGCTTTTGCTGCGTATGTTTTTAGCAGGCTTTTTGTAAAAAGTATATGCCTGGCTTCTTCAATATTATGCAGGTCAAACATTTTTTTTACAACCGGGTAAACCGTAGGCGATTTCCGGGCATGGTTACCATAAACGTCTGTAACCAGTTCAACCGCTACGCTGCCCATAAAAAGGTAGTCTGCCGGCAGGTATTTATTACTAAACTCACCTAAAAATTTATGTACGCCGTTTTGTGGAATGGGCTTGCCACCTAATTTGGCTATAGCCTGCGCAAACATTTCCTGGTGGCGAAACTCTTCTATCAGCTCCCGCAGCAAAAATTGATGCTCCACCTTATCTGCCGATAAAGTAAGCAGGTGCCTGGTCATGAATACACAAAACAAACCTTCGCCCCAGGCATACGATGCTATTACCTGCACCAGTTCGTGCCGGCCCAATTCCAGCTTTTGGGTGGGGGTAAGGGTATCATAAATTTCAAGGCCTTGTAAGGAGGTTAGCAGTTCGGGCAAAAAAATATCATCAGGCATTGGTTCCAGTTGCCAGGGGATATAAGTTTCGGGCAGTAAAGGGTGTTCCCTGCTTATTTTTATTAAACGCTCAACCTCGCTGGTATCCATTATTTTATGGCGATTCAATCTTTATATAAAGATACTACATGTTTAATAACAAGTATCCTGTTTTGTTTTAAACGATACTTTCCCTTTATTAATTAATATGCTCAATGCATATACTCCTTTTTAGAGTTTAAAATAGTTAATATCGGCACATAAAAATGCTAATTATATTAGTATTTTTGATATTGATATGAATGTAGACAGGATAACGGAGAAGCTGAATATTTTGGCAGATGCTGCCAAGTATGATGTATCGTGTGCAAGTAGCGGCAGCAAGCGTAAAAACGAAAATAAAGGCTTGGGCAATGCCAGTAATGGCATCTGTCACTCGTATACCGAGGACGGCCGCTGTGTATCATTGCTAAAGATCCTGCTCACCAATCATTGCATTTTTGATTGCGCTTACTGTGTATCGCGTAAAACAAATGATATTAAACGTGCCGCATTCACAGTTCAGGAAGTGGTTGATCTCACCATTAACTTTTACCGTCGTAATTATATAGAGGGGCTTTTCCTCAGTTCGGGTATTTTTAAAGATGCCGATTATACCATGGAACGCCTGGTACGTATTGCCAAAAAATTGCGTACCGAACATAACTTTAACGGTTATATCCATCTCAAATCTATCCCCGGCGCCAGCGACGAGCTAATGAACGAGGCCGGCCTGTATGCTGATCGCCTGAGCGTAAACCTTGAAATGCCCACCGAAGCAGGTTTGAAATTGCTGGCTCCTGATAAGAACCAAGCAGATATGATAAAACCGATGGGATATTTAAAAAATGCCATTATCCAACGTACCGAAGAAAAAAGGCTATTTAAAAAAGCCCCGATATTTGCGCCGGCAGGCCAAAGTACGCAGGTTATTATTGGCGCCACGCCCGAGAATGATAGCCAGGTGCTGCGATCTGCCAACTACTTTTATAAGAACTTTAACTTAAAACGGGTTTATTACTCGGGCTATGTGCCGGTACTGGCCGATAGTCGCTTGCCCGCTTTAAATACCAGTGTGCCCATGGTTCGCGAAAACCGCCTTTACCAGGCCGACTGGCTCATGCGCTTTTATGGTTTTAAGGTAAACGAGATCGTGAACGATGCACAGCCACACCTGGATCTGGACATCGACCCAAAACTGAGCTGGGCCATCCGTACTATGCAGGTTTTCCCGATAGATATAAATAAGGCCGATTTACAGTTGATTTTACGTGTACCCGGCATCGGACTGCTATCGGCACAAAAAATTGTGAGCGCCCGCATATTTGGTAAGCTCAACTGGGATCAGTTAAAGAAGATAGGAGTGGCCATTAACCGCGCCAAATACTTTATTACCTGTAATAGCAACGAGTTTGAGCGGCGTGATCTTACGGGTAACAACATCAAGCAATTTATTTTGGCTACATCGCAAAGCAAATATTTGAAGAACACACAAGTACAGCTAAACCTCTTTTAATATGACCACATTAATATATGACGGCACTTTTGAGGGTTTGCTTACCGCGGTGTTTGATGTTTACGATCGTAAGCTGGGTATGGTAAGTCTGCAGAAAACCGGGGTGAATAACAGCGCTTTGTTTGAAGATAGATTGCAGGTAATAACTGATGAAACCCGCGCTAACCGGGTGTTGAAGGGCTTAAAGCAAAAGATCTCATCAATGGGGATCCAGCGTTTGTATGCAGCACATTTGGCCGAAATGGACGGGGAGGAGAACAGCCTGATGGGGTATATAAGATACGCTTTTGATGCCGGGCAAAATATTGAAGAAGATTACGGGAACAGATTTGTGATGCGCGTATCAGAGATGGTACGTATGGTGCGCCGCGAAAAGCATAGGATGGAGGCTTTTATCCGTTTTCAAAAACTAAAGGATGAAACCTTTTATGCTACTATTGAGCCCGACTTTAATGTATTGCCTTTATTAATACGGCATTTTAAAAGTCGCTATGCCGATCAAAAATGGATAATTTATGATATCAGGCGCAATTATGGCATCTATTACGATTTGCACGATACCCAATACATCTCGCTCGATTTTGCGAACGTAAATAAGCCGGGCGATGTAATAGCCGCCTTTACCGAAGATGAAGGCATTTACCAGCACCTTTGGAAAAACTATTTTACCAGTGTAAACATCCCGTCGAGGAAAAATACCAAGCTGCATGTGCGCCATATCCCTAAAAGATATTGGAAACATTTGACCGAAAAAATCTGATTTTTTTGAATCTTACGCCTTTTTAATTTAAGCAATTACACGGTTTTACAGATAGCTGTGGATAAGGGCGATGTTTATAAACCTGTTATTTGCAATATAAATTGCTATATATAACCTGTGGATAAACCTTAAATAAATGTTAATAACGTGTTAAAAAGAAATTTTAAAAAACACTTGACAATAAGGATATTAGTCCCGATATTGTATTTATCAAGAACGACGTACTTTGACAGCCTTACAGGATTACAGAAACTGAATCGGGTGAACCTTCGGGGGAACTAAAGAACAGGGAAGTACCTGAATTACATGAAGGGAATAAAATGCGAAAGTAAGTTATCCCGGAAAGTGATTAGATAGGTATTATAGGCTTTGCAAAACTCTACGGAGAAAGGCAAACAAAATAATGACCTTGAAGCAATCGGCGTTAGCGTAACAAAGAGACATCGGCATTCATAAGAATAAAGAGGATCAGCGTTGCACGAATAACGACAGAGTCGACTTCCCCAAGGGAGAAGGACAATATCAATATTCGCAGATGTAATGACTCATCAGCACTCGCAAGAGGAAAGAAGAACACATGCGGAACGAATTTGAAGGCGTCACATCCGCAAGGAGACAGACAAAATCAGCAGACGTGTTAACAATTGAGAATCGGAATTCATTTGAATAAAGAGACATCAGCGTTCGCAACAACAAAGAGGAGATCGGGTCGGTTAATTTTACACAAAACTTGATGCTTTATGATGGCTATGGTCATTCATAAAGTTTGGAAAACGGAAGTCATTTCGAAAGAAGAGGCTTTCGTTTTCCTATTTTAAGGGGTTTTTTATTCTTCAAAATACGCGCCTGTGCGATTCCTTCTCTGGGAAGGAGGAAGAAGGGGTTTAGCCGCTTTTATAAATCCGTAAAGTCAACGCCCTTGCTTGACTTTATATTTATAAATACATTCATCATCTACGCTGAATGTATTTTTGTTTACGAGAGCGTGGACGCTCTCTACTGTATTCATTCAAGCGACGCTTGAACGGGCGTGGTTCACTTAAATTTATAGCTCCAGAGGAGCATCCTGTTTATAGACGTAAGAAAATTCTGTCCTGGCTCCATAGGAGCCTCCTGATTAAGCTGAAAGTATTTTAATGCGTTTGCACTGCTGAGGAGGGCTTTGAATGAGGCTTTTCCATCCAAAATACCTAATTTAGCCTTGATGATGGAATCTACAGGAAAAACAGACGGAAAGAAGAAAATATTTGTGCTGGATACCTCGGTTATACTTTATGACCACAACGCCTTTGAGAATTTCCAGGAA
>NZ_JAQBOI010000324.1 GCF_028288105.1 Mucilaginibacter sp.
TTTGCACGTGCAAACCTGAGCAAGGATCATATAGTACTGCATAATACTCGCCTGTCGAATTGATCTCGAGCGTTTTATTGCTCTGATTGGCCAGCTCCTGCCCGTTCTTATACCATTGTATACTGGCGTTTGTATTAATAATATAAAAATTCGCCTTGGCTGGAACGCCCGGGCACAGATCTAAGGTGCTTTTGTCGGAAGGCTGACCGTCAAAAGTGATGGCTTTTATGGTTTGATTTTGGTCGAAGTAATTTGTGTAATCGGGCCTTAGCAAGTACAAGCCATCAGTAGCGCCAACCCAAACGCCGTTTTCGCAATAATCGATTATTGAATATGTATAGGCACTTGTTGGCGTAGCATTCACATCAATATAGTTGATCTTTTTATTACCCAAGCCATCATAGTGATAGAATTCGTATTTGGGTAATATTTGCTGCGGATAGAACTTTGAATTACTTATATATAAACCTTCATCGGTAGCTACAAGCATATTTTCGCGCACGTTTGAAAAATCAAATGACGTTAACCCTAAAATTGAAGATATTTGATTGATATGGTTATTCTCCAGATAATGATTATAGCCATAAAGAGCCGGGTTTTGAGAATTATTCCACTTGTTTTGAAAAAGACCTTTTTCGGTAGCCCAGTACTGATTGCCATATATACCAAAATTTGTAGAATAATACTCCAAACCGCCATTGTAATACATCGCCTTTAACTGGCTGCCAAACATTTGTGGTTCCAGGTAGATATATCCGACATACATAGATTGGTAAACTGTGCTCAATACCGGGTAACAATCTTCCTGAAACAGCCATGTTAAATCTTTTTCATTATGAAATAGCATAACATTTCTATAAGTTGCCACTTTTACCAAAAATTTTGTCTGCTCGGTTTTTAGAAGGCGTTTGGTAGTGGTATAGTAATAATCGGTAGCTATATTAGTACTTATCATAAGTGTAGGCCCTACCAGGTGATTGCCATCGGCGTCATAATTGTCGTACATACTGTGGTGAAAACCGATGGCACTTACTTGCCCCCTTAAACCTTCGGCGCTTGTAATGGTAGTTATAGTGCCATTGGTATATCGTATTATCTTGTCAGCCTGGGCTATAAAAACCTCATCTCCAGAATTTCCAGCCACATCAATAATGGGCAAATTATTATATGCTGCAAATTTTGAGGTGTAGTCATCAATCACTAAAGTCTCGCTGTTAATGCGATAAACTTCACTGTTCTGCGTTAGCACCCACAGATAAGGGTCATTAAAATCGCGTTTTACTTTGATGATGTTTTTTCCGGCAAGAAAAGTATTGCTTAGGTGAAAATCTATATCCTGTTGAGCATAAGCTATTTGAAAAACGAAAAGGAATAGCAGTAAAAATAACGGCTTAAAAAATCGGGCGGACATCAATATTGTGAAAAGTTGCCTTAAATATAAGGCGCAATAACTGTTAAAACAAGCGTCTATGTTGTATCACCCACTATAATTATAAACCGCTTTTACACCGCTCACTTTATTTAGCTTACTCATCACCTGCTCCACCTGTGTTTTACGGACGGAGAATTTTATCTGGCAGTTCAGCTCCGATACCTGCTCTAAGATCTGCAGCTGGTCATCTTTAATAATACGCATTACATCGTTCATCTGTACATAATCAAAGGTGATGGTGTAGATATCATTTACCGTCTTCTCTATCACCTGTGCTGTATCCAGCGCTATCTCGGTAGCGGTTTTGTAGGCGTTTATCAGTCCAGGTACGCCCAGTAAAGTCCCGCCAAAATAACGGACAACCACCACCAAAACATTGGTGATATTGCGGGATAGCAAAGTATTCAGTATTGGCCTGCCTGCTGTGCCCGATGGTTCGCCATCGTCATTTACACGAAAAACGGAGCGGTCTATCCCCAGCCTTATCGCCCAGCAATGGTGGTTTGCCTTTGGGTGTTCAGCCTTTAAATTTGCTACTATGGCTTTTATATCATTATCAGAAGTAACAGGATAGGCAAAGCCCAGGAACTTGCTGCCGCGATCGCGGAAAATGCTTTCAACGGGTTGGGCGATGGTTTTATAAGTATCGTCAAATAACATGCAGCAGAATCAGGAAATGGTAATTACTACAATGGCTATAACCGCCAACGCTACGCCTACTTTGTTCAGGATGCTTAACCGTTCGTTAAACACTACAAGGCCAACAAGCGTACCCAAAGCAATCACACCAATATTCATAGCGGAAAATACAGTTGAGGGGCTTTTTGACAAGGATGTATGTGCTTTTAAATAAAACAGGATGTTTCCAAAATTAGCCACACCCAGTATCCAGCCAAACATAATATGCAGCCAGGAGAACTTTGTCTTCTTTGTGAGCACCCTAAATATCAGTACAATTAAGGCAATAACAAATGCCAGTGTGTATATCAGGAAAAGCGAAGTGGTGTATGGAACTTCTTTAAATAAAGCAACTTGTTTAAACAGGATATCAATTATTCCTATCCCAAAAAACACGATCAGCAGGAAGATCCACGCGTTTGAATAAACCTTGCGGTTAGCCGTTTTCTTTTGCCACGGTATAGAGCAAAGTATAGCCGCGAAACCAATTACAAGCCCAATGATTTTTAGCTTGTTCAAACTATCGCCAAATATTAAGAACGAGGCCAGCAGCGGGATAAACAACGAAAGCCTTTGTGCAACATCGGTACGCACAATACCAGCTATCCTGACCGATATAGCCATCACCATAAACAGTAGCGGTAACAATATCCCCAGGCCTAAGTAAATATGCACCGGCGCATTTTGCAGGCTGGGTATAGTGGGTTTAAAAAAGAACCAGGTAAGCAGGATAGCCATCGAATAGTTCCATGTAATGGCCTGAAAAACATCTATCTGATAGCGTTTGGCAAGTTTTAGCAATACGGAAACGATAACGCTGCAGCAAATACTTAAAAAAACGTACAACATTTATTATAGGTTATATAGGTAGATTTGTAAAGATCTGTAAACTATTTGCGCCCACTGCATATTCACCGGTATTTGTACCGCCTACAACCGGCGCTTTAATACCATCGTTTAAAACAGATGGGCCGGTAAAAATACGTGCTTCATCCCATAAACCGGCATCAATAAACGAGTTTAGTGTATGTGCACCACCCTCAATAATTACCGACTGGATATCTTGCAAATACAACTGGAACAGAATGTACTGTGGCACAAATCGATCAAAGTCTTCCAGTGCAATGTACTTGTTCTTTCCGTCAATATCTGTTTTTATCGCGTTAAATATCAACGTTTCAACAGATTGGTCAAACACGTTCAAAGTTTTATTTAACTCCAGCCGGCGGTCTATCACCACACGTTTTGGCGATTTCCCCTCGGCGTATCGTACGTTTAACTGCGGGTTATCGGCCAGCACGGTATTCTTGCCCACCAATATGGCATCTTCTTCGGCACGCCATTGATGCACAAGTTTCCTTGCTTCGGGGCCGGTTATCCAATGCTGCGTGCCATCTGCCGGGGCAAAAAAGCCATCAGCAGTTTGCGCCCACTTTAGTATGATATATGGCCTTTGTTTTTGTACACGGGTAAAAAAGCGACGGTTTAGCCATTGGCACTCCTTTTCTAACACCCCTATAGTTACTTCTATACCTGCGGCCTGCAGTTTTTCAATACCTTTTCCATCCACCTGCGGGAACGGGTCGCGGCAGCCAACCACTACTTTTGGGATCTGATGTTTAATGATGAGATCTGCACAGGGTGGCGTTTTGCCATAATGCGAACAGGGCTCTAAGGAAACATATATGGTAGATTGTTTCAATAGATCGACATAGTTATCATACCTGTCTGTCACTATTTTAACGGCATTTACCTCGGCATGTGCTTTACCGTATTTTTGGTGATAACCCTCTCCTATTATTTTATCATTATGAACTATTACAGCGCCAACCATTGGGTTCGGACTAACCGAGCCTGCACCTAAAGCAGCCAGATCAAGGCAGCGTTGCATATATATTTCATGTAATGCCATTGTGCAAAAGTAGGTTTTATGTTACTTTGTTGCATGAAAACTATTAAGGATGTATTCCTGTCCTTTCAGCAAGGCCTAAATAAGGTGTATGATACCCGTGAGATAGAGGCGATTGCGCTATTGGTGCTGGAAGAAATTACAGATATGTCCCGCGCCAAAATAAAGGCTTTCCCCGAAGATGATGTACCCGGCGAGGCTGCTGAAAAGATCCAGGGCATCCTTGAAGAGCTTAAAACCGGCCGACCTGTACAGTATATTTTAGGCAATACCGAATTTTACGGTCTTAACTTTTTGGTAAACCCCGCCACACTAATACCACGACCCGAAACGGAAGAATTGGTAGAATGGACTCTTTCTTCAGTTAGCAGTTTGAAGTTGGCAGTTGGCAGTAGCGTATCAATCTTAGATATTGGAACAGGTAGTGGTTGTATTGCCATCAGCCTGAAAAAGAACCTGCCAAATGCAAAGGTTACTGCTATAGATATATCACCCGAAGCTTTACATACCGCTAAACAAAACGCTGTAATTAACGACGTTGAGGTTGAGTTTATTGAACAGGATATACTGAATACAAAATTCGAAATTGAACATTCGAAATTCGAAATAATTATCTCAAACCCTCCATACGTTACCCTTATTGACAAAGCCCAAATGCACCAAAACGTAACCGGCTTTGAGCCGCACACGGCGCTGTTTGTACCGGAGAATGATCCGCTGATCTTCTATAAAGCCATTGCTGATTTCGCGGTTAAACAACTGTCTGAAAATGGCCTGCTGTTCTTCGAGATAAATGAAAATTTTGGTAAAGAAACAGTTGAGCTACTAACTGATAAAGGATTTACTGACATTGAGTTACGTAAAGATATGAGCGGCAGGGACAGGATGATGAAAGCGGTGAAAGTTTAATCACAAACTGTCATTTCGAACGAGGTACGAGGAGAAATCTTGTTCGAAATGCAAAGTCACTACCTGTCAAATGAACAAGATTTCTCACTATCGTTCGAAATGACAGTAAACCTGCACGTCATTGCGAGGAACTAAGCAATCTCTTTAGGATAATTATACATCTTGCATAAACAAATGCTTAAAGAGATTGCTTTGTCGCTATCGCTCCTCGCAATGGCATGGTTTTTAAGAAACCCTAATTCCTCGGATGAAACTCTATTATCGTACTCTTTAAATACTCTCTGTCCAGGTGGGTGTAGATCTCTGTGGTGGTGATGCTTTCGTGGCCCAGCATTTCCTGTACTGCACGCAGGTCGGCACCGCCTTCTACCAAATGGGTAGCAAAAGAATGCCTGAAGGTATGCGGACTAATGGTTTTCCTCAACCCAGTTAATTCTGCCAGTTGTTTTATCAGCATAAAAATGTAAACCCGGCTCAGCCTGCTGCCCCGGCGGTTTAAAAATACCAGGTCTTCTTCTCCCTTTTTAATCTCGATATGCACACGTACCTGCTCTATCCAAATCCTTAGGGCTTTTATGGCTTCGCCACCAATGGGTACTAATCGTTCCTTACTTCCTTTACCGGTAACCTTTATAAATTCGACATCTGACCTAAGAAACAAATTAGAGAGCCTCAATTCAGTTAACTCTGATACCCGCAAGCCGCAGCCATACAAAATCTCTAAAATGGCTTTATTACGTGTCCCCTCGGGTTTAGACAGGTCAATGGCGGCAATCATTTTATCAATATCATGAATGCTCAGTGTATCCGGCAGTTTGCGCTGTATCTTGGGTGTTTCTAACAGTTCAGATGGGTCGCTGGCTATCAGGTCTTCCATCAGCAAGTATTTATAAAAGGCTTTTATACCCGATAATACCCGCGATTGTGTGGAAGGTATCATCCCTAATTCATTTGCCCAATTGATAAAATTACGCAGATCGGTAAGGGTGAATTTATCGGGAGATAATTTAGTTTCCATCGTATCGGCGTACTGGTAGAGTCTTTGCAGATCGCGGCTGTAAGCTTCAATAGAGTTAGCAGCGAGTGATCTTTCCAGTTTCAGATAGGTTTTAAACCCTTTTATTGCCGATGGCCAGTCCAATTGATTTTAGTTTTAATGTTTTATAGCTAAGTTTGAACAAATGAATATACAAATTATAAACGGGCCAAATTTAAACCTGCTTGGCGTACGCGAAAAATCTATATATGGCAGTGCCGATTTTGAAAGCTATCTTGCCCAATTGCAGCAACACTTTACAAACATCACCATTAATTATTACCAAAGTAATATTGAAGGCGAAATTATAAATAAACTGCACGAAGTTGGCTTTAGTTATGACGGTGTTGTGCTGAATGCCGGTGCTTATACCCACACTTCTATTGCTATTGCCGATGCTATTGCGGCTATTAACACCCCAACAATTGAAGTGCATATTTCTAACGTGTATAAACGGGAAGAATTTAGGCACCACTCTATGATTGCCAGTAGCTGCAAAGGCGTTATAGCTGGCTTTGGCATGCACTCGTACAGGTTGGCTATTGAAAGCCTGCTGCTGAAATACTAAATCTAAAAACCATACGTCTGAAATTTGGTTAAACCCCAGATTGAATATTCGAAATTATCCCCTGCATGAATAAAGTATTTAAAATAAGCTCCCTTTTACTACTGATACTTACTTTTTTCGTAGCGGATGTTTCGGCGCAATCTAAACGGAAGCCCCAATCTGTACGCGATTCGTTACGCAAAGCTATCCTGCGACGCGATTCTATGATGCGCACCTTTAAAAAGTCTGATACCTCTATCAATAATTTATTGCAAAAGGTAGAGTATTATACTTCTTCATTTAATCAGATAAAAACCAGTCTGTCGCGCAATATTGATACAGTGGAGATCAGCCAAAAGCTACCTTCTTTTGAGACCCGTATCAGTCTGATCAAAAACCTAATAGATGACGACCGCTCGAGTACCCTGCGCTACCTTTACGCCATACGTGATATTTTAACCCGCAGCGATGATCAACTGGATATATGGCAGGATAAATTAGCTGATATAAACTCCAAACTGGTACAAAATCAAAACGAGCTGGCATCAATGGAAAAGGATTCGTCCTTAAAAATTATCCCTGCCGATAGCAGCCTGCTCACCACCTACCTCATCCAAAAAATAGCTATTGATAGCAAGCATAAACGGTTGGATACCACCAACAAAAAGCTGTTACTTAAAATTGGTTTGCTGCAAAACCGTACCTCATCAGTTTACATTTCCTTGCTGGATCTTAAAGATCAGATAGATATTAAGATCAGGGAGTTTAGCATTCAGGCCCTTAGTGATGAAAATGACAGTATCTGGGAAATGGATGCCAATACCGAAAGCACTTTTAAAACAGCACTGACTAAAACGGTGAGCATGAATACCAAATTGCTGAGGTTTTTTATAACCCGCGATCCGCTTATTCACTTTACCGGTTTATTGGTTTTTGTATTGTTTCTTAGTTGGCTATATGCCAATAGACGCAAAGTTTTAAAGGTTAAAGAATCCCCCGAATCGGTATTTAACCATGCTAAATATGTATCGCTTTATCCTATTGCATCTGCTGTAATTATCACTTTCGCTATAGTCCCCAATTTTTATGACCATCCGCCGGTTATTGTGCAGGAGCTGTTTTTTATTGTACTGATACTGGCCATACTTTATCTGGTTAAGAAAACCTGCCCGCAAGCTTTATTTAAATACCTGCACCTATTATTTTGGCTGGCAGTTGTTTATAGCTTTAGTAACCTGTTTGTTGAGGTATCAAATACGGATAGGGTTATTGTATTGTTACTGTCGCTTATTACTACTATCGTCAGCATCCGTTTCTTTACTCAGGTTAAAAAAGCCCCCGAAGATTATCTGCCATATACCAAAATCATACTACAGATCTTTATCGGCTTACAGGGAATAGCCTTTTTATTTAATGTATTTGGCCGGGTTACCCTATCAAAAATTGTTGGCGTTACCGCTATATATAACTTGTGGCTGGCTTTAGGCATGTATTACCTGGTGCAGGTAATTATGCAAAGCCTGTTTTTGCAACTGGAGGCCAACAAAAGCAGCAATGGCCTAAGCTCGTTCATTGATTTTAAACTGCTGCAGAATAAGTTCAGAAGTATTTTAACTATCCTGGCAACTGTGCTGTGGCTGATAATGCTTACCCAAAACCTAAGTATTGAAGATGCGGTATTCACCTATCTGGAAAAATTCCTGACCGAAAGCCGCAGCCTTGGCGGTACAAACACCAGCTTTACGTTCCAGAGCATCATCGTATTTATAGCGGTTATATGGCTGTCATCAGTGGCGGCAAGGATCATCAGTTACCTGTACGAGGTAGCGGGCAAACATGCTAACGATATCGACGTGCTGAAAAAGAAGAACCGTACTTCTACCCTGCTGATAAAACTGGGGGTATTTGCAGTAGGCTTTCTGTTAGCTGTAGCCGCCTCGGGTTTCCCGCTGGATAAAATCACCATTATCATAAGTGCCTTTGGTATAGGTATTGGTTTTGGCTTGCAGAATATTGTAAATAACCTGGTATCGGGTTTAATACTGGCCTTTGAAAAACCGATACAAATAGGTGATATTATAGAGGTAGATAACCGGTCGGGTACTATTATGGAAATCGGGATTCGTTCCAGCAAACTGGCTACCAGCGATGGTGCCGAAGTTATTATTCCAAACGGTGACTTGATATCGCACCATGTAATTAACTGGACACTAAGCAATAATAATCGCCGGATCGAGCTGATCATCAGTGTAGCTTATGGATCAGATATTGAAAAAGTTAAAGCATTATTAACCGATCTGCTATCTACCCGGGACGAGATCATGGATAACCCTGCTCCATTGGTATTTGTACATAACTTGAATGAGAGCTCGGTTGATTTCAGGCTGTTATTTTGGGCTGCTGATATTGGTACTTGGTTATCGCTTAAAAGTAACGTGCTGACTGATATTTATGCCGCATTTGATAAGGAAGGCATCGAGATACCATTCCCGCAACGCGATCTGCACCTGAGGCTTACCAAACAACAAGAGGAACTGTTTGAAAAGAACAAAAAAGCATCAGCAGAAGAAACTAATGCACCGCTTACCGACACCAATGATACCGACCTTCCGGATGACGGCATAGTCCCAACAGCGCCAGACCGATAAATAATAGAAATATTTATCTCTCGCCCTTGTTGGTGTCCTCACCAACAAGCCGCCATGCATCCGGGCTGTGCAATTGTAAATCGTCCTAAAGGTTATTGGTTTGTAATCCGTTGGCTAAAGCCAACGGCAATGATAAATAGACGTGATTTTAATAAGTTCCTATTCATTGCCGTCCCATTTATGGGACGGATAGAGAAACCAGATAGTGGGCTTTAGCCCAAACCCCAATTTTCGCCACTTAAGGAGATTGGGCTTCTTAGCGAGAAACAATTAATGCAGATCCTTCTTCTCCAGATCGGTAAACTTCGTCTTCTTATCGATAAAGAAATCCCAAACCAAACTGCGGGAGTATGTGCCGGTAAGGTGCTGTGTTTTTTGATTGGAAACTATAGCCCTATAATCTTTTGACTTTTGACTTTTAACTTTTGACTTTGAAAACAGCTTCCTTACAAAGTTTTGATGCGCGCGGCTTATAGCCCAGGCATCTTTACGTTTACCCTCCATCAAAAAGCGGGACAATGCTAACAGATCCATAAAAAAACGAAGCGTGATAACCCAAAATGCCCGCCAAAACGGTAGGTTATTCTTTAGCAGCAAAAGATTATTGCGGAAGTTAAGGTATGTTTTAAATGGATTTTCGGAATTAAGCGTACCACCACCAACATGGTAAACAACAGACTGCGGGCAATACATCACTTTGTATCCCATGTTTTTTAATCGCCAGCAAATGTCAATTTCTTCCATGTGGGCAAAAAAGGTTTCGTCGAAGCCACCGGCTAAGTCCCAGCAACGCTTTTTAATGAACATTGCCGCGCCAGTTGCCCAGAATACCTCGCCGGCTTGCTCGTATTGGCCTTTATCCTCCTCTATTTCGTAGAATATCCGCCCGCGGCAAAATGGATAGCCAAATTTATCTATAAAGCCACCTGCGGCGCCTGCGTGCTCAAAATGATCTTTCTGGTGAAATGATTTTATCTTGGGTGCGGCAGCGGCTATCTGCACATCGCTTTCCATTAGCTCAATAACCGGTTGGATCCAGTTTGGTTCCACCTCAACATCAGAGTTCAGCAGGATATAGTAATCAGCCTCTACCTGTGCCAGTACCCGGTTATAACCGCCGGTAAACCCATAGTTCTCTTTATTTTCTATTATCCTGATAGATGGATACCTGCTCCGTAAAAATTCAAGGGATTCGTCTGATGAGCCATTATCGCCTACCACAATATCCAAATTGGGATAAGTAGAGGCTAATACCGAGGGCAAAAAGTCGCGAAGGTACTTGATGCCGTTCCAGTTTAATATTACTACGGCAACTTTAGGTGTGTTCATCATTTGTTTATATCCTCCGGTCTGTATTTCCACCTGCGGTGGCTCCACAGCCAATATTGAGGTTTTTCTTGTATTAGTTTTTC
>NZ_JAQBOI010000333.1 GCF_028288105.1 Mucilaginibacter sp.
CTCACCACTATTTTATCTAAATTATGCAGATACCTGCGGCCGGTTTTAAAATCTGTCACTGATGTCATCTGCATACTTTCGGGCATTTTATCAGCCTTGATGCCGTTCTTTTCCATGATGATATACACATGATCGCCCACGGTGGTGTTATACAGTTCGTTCCAGGAATACACTACTTTGTAGCCATCTATCCCGGTGCAAACAAAATAAAAACGGCTCAGCAGCTTCGGACTGGTGGTTTTAAATTTGGTATGCGATAATACGTCTTTCAGCAGGATGCCTTTCAATTCATCATCCTTGTGTTTAAACGCCCCGGTATGGTCGGTTACTTCTATATCCCCTATGGTGCTTATAATATATTGCTTCAGCGAATCAAGCGTGATAACGGATTCCTTTTCCACATCGCCGGTTATGGCAAACTTCAGGGTTTGCTGGTTTTTCTCTTGTGCAAAAGCAACACCCGAACAAAATAAAAGCAGTAGTAATATCTTTTTCATAACAGATTATAAAGCAATATAGATAATTTCCGTTTAGCTTAAAGCCGGATAGTTGTTTTATTCGTATATCAACAGGTAAATAATTAACTTCAACTTATGACATTGGTTTGGCAATAATGAAAGCGATAAAAGAGAAACATTCTTTAGCTATGCGATGGTGCCATTGGGTAAATTTTCCCATACTCACCATTATGATATGGAGCGGTATGCTTATTTATTGGGCCAGCGATATTTATTCTATCACCCTGTTTGGGCATACTTATTTTAAGTTTTTCCCCAACTGGTTTTACGATGCTTTTAATATTCCCAAACGTTTGGCCGAAGGCATGGCTTTCCATTTTTTGTTTATGTGGTTTTTTACTATCAACGGGGTAGTTTATATATTGTATACCCTATTTTCGGGCGAGTGGCGCCAGCTGGTACCAAAACGCAATTCATTTAAAGAGGCCTGGCAGGTGATATTGCATGATCTGCATATCCGTAAAATGGCCCCGCCTCAAAATAAATATAATGCCGCGCAGCGGATAGCCTATACCGTCATCATTATAATGGGGTTTGGTTCGCTTATAACCGGACTGGCCATTTACAAACCGGTACAGTTTAATACGTTTACCTGGCTTTGCGGCGGTTACCATGCGGCAAGGATAGAACATTTTGTACTAACCATTGGCTATGTACTGTTCTTTATCATCCACGTAGTGCAGGTGGTGCTGGCGGGGTGGAGGAATTTCCAATCGGCTATTACGGGGTTCGAGGTAGTGAACGATCAGCCGAAAAAAATTATTAAACCAGTAAGTGATGAAAAGTAAGCAGCCAAAAAAGCCGCTCACTATCGAGCAGAAAATAAACCGGCGTGCATTTATTTCGTTCGGTACATTCGCTGTGCTATCAGGGGCGGCCTATGGCGGCTGGAGCTGGCTTAAAAATTCCCCTAAAGAAATACGCACGGCTACTGCCGGTGCAAAAGCACCCTTGCGCCGGGCGCTTAATAAAACCGAACTCTTCTTCCGTAATTTTTTCAGCAATAACAACCTGGTTAAAACCTATCCCAAAGAAATGGCAGCTAAAGTGGTGCGCCATAATAGCGACATAGGTTCGGGCGGTGTTCCGGATATGGCGAACTGGAAACTGGAGGTAAAAAAGCAATCGGGCGAAGTATTGAATATCACACTGGACGAAATAAAAGCGCTACCCAAAACGGAGATAGTTTTTGATTTTAAGTGTGTGGAAGGCTGGGACCAGATCTCATACTGGGGTGGTGTAAAATTTAGCGATTTGGTAACTCATTTTAAACTGGACGACCAAACCCAACTGGCCTATGTGGGCATGGCTACGCCCGATAAAAAATATTATGTTGGTTTGGATATGCCCAGTGCCATGCACCCGCAAACCATTTTGGCTTACGAAATGAACGCCAAACCGCTGATGGCCAAACACGGCCATCCCCTACGTCTTATTATCCCGGTTAAGTATGGCATTAAAAACTTGAAACGTATTGGCAGCATCACTTTTAACAACCAACGCCCACCCGATTACTGGGCCGAGCAAGGGTATGATTATTATTCGGGGCTATAGTTATCTGCACACCGCATTCAAAAACCGCTCAACAACGTAGGTAGACAACTGCCCGCCCGGGCCGTTAATATTATAATCAAACCCATGTGTTGCCCAGGGTACATCGAGATAGAAATGTTTGATATCGTTTTGTCGCAACTTTTCATCCAACTTACGGCTATGTATGGGCGATACCAGCACATCATTATCGCCATGAATAATTAGTGTAGGTAGGGTTTGCTTATTCACAAATTCGATAGGAGAACTTGCCGCGTATTTATCCGGAACAGCCTTATAAGTGCCGCCCAAATAACGTTCCATGACCCCACGCGAATCCATCACCAGCTTACTCGCCGGTGCCGAGTATCCCCAAATCATATCTGCAGGTCCATAAAAATCTATCACTCCTTTTAAGCCTTTTTCGTGTTGAGTATAGGCAGCTAACAAGGCTATCTGCGCCCCTGCCGAGCGGCCAAGCAATATAAAATTATTGGTATCGATATTTAGTTTCTCCGCATTCTTTCGCAGGTAAGCAAAAGCCTGTTTTACATCTTCCAAAGCTAAAGGCGCCTGGTATTTTGGAGCAAGCCGGTAGTTTATCGAGGCCACATTATACCCCTTAGTGGCCAGATAGCTGTTCAGCTCGGGCAATTGCTTGCTGTCGCCGCTACTCCACGAACCGCCATGAACTACAATTACACAAGGCCGTTTTTCGGTTAATTGTGATGGGTAGAAATCAAGCTTTAAATCATTACTGTAAGCAAGGCTCTGATACCTAACATTAGTTTTATTTGAACTTGAAAATAACTTAAGAAAGCTAAATGCCTTGTCTTGTGTCTTATCTTTCGATTCAAATACACTATCAAAATTTTGCTTTAGGGTAATTGAAATTAAATACGCCCTTATTATGGGCGATATAAATAAAGCGATAGCCAATACCCCGGTAATAACTGATGCGAGCTGGTACTTTTGGATCCAAAAGCCCGTTATCAGCAATAGGCCTGTAAGGCAAATAAATATTAAAGGGAACTCTGATACCACTATAGCCGCCAGCCATAAATAGTAGGCAGGCGCTTTAAATATGGTTAACAGGGAAACAAGCAGCAGTAATATTAATAGTGAAAGCTTTATTGTCCCCATTTGTGATTAAGCGATTTTTGATAAACATAAATATTTTAGCGCAGCCCGCCATAAATTTATTTATAGCTTTGGTTAGCCGCACATCATCCTCATGAAAAAATTAAAGCAAATTATACAAAACGTTAAAACACTCCTAACCGAAGATAAACCCGATGACCTGAACAGCATGCTTTGGCAGTTGATATGCTACCCGCCTAAAATGCCGCTACGCTTACAGCAGGAACAGTTACTAAACGAGGCAGAGCAATTCAGCGTTAAGGTAAACGACCCTTACTTTACACATCAAACCTTAAATATTAACGGTTTTAAATGGGGTAACGGCCAACGAAAAGTTTTAATTACCCATGGCTGGGGATCAAAAGCGGCGGATTTTACCGAGATGATTATCGCGCTTAAGACAAATCCCGATTTGCAAATTATTGCCTTTGATGCCCCGGCATGCGGCAGCTCGGAGGGCGAATTATCAAACCTGCTATTGTTTGTAAGTGCCGCCAAAGAGGTAGTAGCAGAAACCAGCACCCCGGATATTGTTATTGGCCATTCCTTTGGCGCTATGGCAAATGTGGTGGCTTTAACGGAATTGGATATTACACCAGCATTGCTCATCAGCGTTACCCCTTTCATTTTGCTGAAAGAAAACTTTGTAAAGAGCATGACTGCTG
>NZ_JAQBOI010000044.1 GCF_028288105.1 Mucilaginibacter sp.
AAAAAAATAAAATCACGCGAAAATCTATTATTTTAGCGGAAATTTAGATGTGTAAATAATACACAATACTTAATATTGCCCTGAATTTAACCTGAAAATATGAAATTTTACTATAATCGTACTAAGATTGTTGCCACAATGGGCCCGGCGTCGGCTAAGAAAGAAGTTTTATTAGCCATGATAAGAGCCGGTTTAAATGTGTGCCGCTTGAATTTTTCGCACGGTAAACCCGAAGACCACAAGAAATTTATTGACCTTATCCGCGAGATAAACGACGAATATAAAACCAATGTAGGTATCCTTGCCGATTTACAAGGCCCTAAAATTCGTATCGGTTTAGTAAAAGATGGCGGTATCCATTTAATTAATGGTACCCGTATTAACATAACCACAAAAGAATGTATTGGTGATGATAACCAGATATACATTACTTATGAAACCTTCCCGCAGGATGTACAGGCAAACGAGATCATTTTATTGGATGATGGTAAATTGCAACTAAAGGTTATTGAAACTAACCGCCTTGATACTGTTGTTTGCGAAGTAGTACATGGTGGTATATTAACATCACGTAAAGGTGTTAACCTGCCAAACACTAAAGTATCTATCCCAAGCTTAACACCTGATGACCTTGTAAACCTGCAATACGCTTTACAGTGGGATGTAGATTGGATAGGCCTTTCATTTGTACGTACCGGCCAGGATATTATAGATCTTAAACGTATCATCCGCGAAAGTGGTAAATCTGCCCGTGTAATTGCCAAGGTTGAAAAGCCAGAGGCTATTGATAATATTGACGAGATAATTGCCGCTACTGATGGTGTGATGATTGCCCGTGGTGACCTTGGTGTTGAAATGCCATTGGAAGAAGTGCCATTGCTGCAAAAAATGATAGCCCGTAAATGCCGTGATGCATCAAAGCCGGTTATTGTTGCTACCCAGATGCTGGAATCAATGATAACTACCCCGCGCCCAACACGTGCCGAGGTTAATGATGTGGCCAACTCTGTGCTTGATGGTGCCGATGCGGTGATGTTAAGCGGTGAAACATCAGTTGGTGAATTCCCGGTTATAGTTATCGAAACTATGGCTAAGATCGTTCGTAACGTAGAAGACCTGGGTTATCCGTTCAATGCTTCAAAAGCAGAGAATACAGATACTGCATCTACCAATTATTTAAGCGATGCGCTTTGTGGTTCTGCCGTTTACCTGGCCGAGCATACAAAAGCAATGGGTATTGTAAGCATGACCGTTTCTGGTTACACCGCTTTTGAAATATCAAGCTACCGCCCTAAAGCAGGTACTTACATCTTTACATCAAACAAGCAGTTGTTAAACGCGCTTAGCCTTGTTTGGGGTGTAAGGGCTTTCTATTACGATAAAACAGAAAGTACCGACCAAACTATTGCTGATGTGAACAACATCCTAAAATCTGAAGGCTTGCTTAACGCTGGCGATGTGGTTATTAATACCGCAGCCGTGCCAATTGTTAAAAAAGGCAAAACCAATATGCTTAAAGTAAGCGTTATTGAATAATAGTGATTGGAGATTAGTTTCTGGTCGATTTAAATAAAAAGAGGGTTATGCTTAATGCGTAACCCTCTTTTTATTTTTTAAGATTAAACCATCAGTAATTTGTGAAGTCCTATAATAACATATTAAACCTTTATCTAATGATCATCAAAAAAATTCTTACCACATCATGTTTATCCCTATGGATATTGAGTGGGGCTTTTTCTCAAAAAGCAATCTCCGTCTCTGAAATGGTAAAGTCCAAAAACTTTGTTTTTATTGTAACCAATATAGAAAATAGAAATACCTATAATGGTTCGGTATCTACCGCCTCTGACGGGTATAATTCAACCCCTACCGTTCTTAATCTTCAACAGCGCATTGGGAGTCAATCCTATCAAGCTGACTATTTACAGATAGTTAATGGTGATGGCGATTACTTTGGGGACTACCGTCTTCGTTCGCAAAATACCGCACCTAAATATTCGGGAGAGAATGTTTTCCTTGTGCAAAACGCCGATCATATATTGATCAGAGAAAAAGAAACTCCCGTTAATTTCAATGAAATAGAAGCAACTGGCTTTTATGAGTACTTACCGGAACAATATCAGGTGAAACTAACTAGCAAGAATGATAATAAATGGGTTTTAACCTACGAACTTGCGGTAGGAAGAAATAGAAAAGAATTTAAGCTGGAAATTTCGAAAAGTGGCAAAGCAATTTTAAAAGCTTTGAAGGATAACAATACCAAAGCTTATTTATATGGATATATAATTAAACCGGAAGATGTTAAAAAGCTTTAAACATCTTCCCGAACTGTTTCGGGACCTTACAGACGGTGATTTGCATGAGATATGGCGAAATAAGTTCGGCATGATGGTTTATTTCTAATTAACTAATCACTAACCTCTAATCACTACTTCGCCTTTTCCTTTTCAACATAAGTCTTAGGGTCAAGTGCTTTTGGCGACCAGTTCTCGAAGAACTCCATCACTTTGGCTTTACTGTGGCCTTTGCCTTCTTCCAGGTAACCGGAGTTTTGAGTATGCAAACGGTTGCCTTTACCATCTAACACAACAAACACCGGGAAGCCGAAACGTTGCGGGTAGCCCAGATCAGCCAGTACTTTTTCATTCTTATTCTCGGGGCTCCAGTTTACGTGTAGTACCACGTAATTATCGGTAAGGTATTTGGTAAGGTCGGCATCTTTAGTAACCAGGTCATTAAAACGCAGGCACCAAACACACCAGTTACCGCCAATTTGCAGCAATACATTTTTATGTTGCGCCTGTGCCGTTTTTACAGCAGCTGCAATATCAGCCTTAGCATCGGCAGCCGGGTTATATAATTTTGGCGTTTGGTGCTTTGTAGTATCCAACGGTTTTACAGCGATAGTTGGGGATGCCGGCGGTTTAGCGGTTTGCTGTGCTTTTGCAGCAACCGACAAGGCAATTATCGCGACTGTAAACAGTAATTTCTTCATGATATGTTTATTTTTTCTAAATATATAAATAGTAGTAACAGGCATCTGTAACAATATCGTAATATTATTGGGATGTTTATCGCATAAAAAGCCCCGCATATGCAGGGCCCCGTGTTTAATAAAAATAGCTT
Source organism: Mucilaginibacter sp. (assembly GCF_028288105.1). Classification (GTDB taxonomy): domain Bacteria; phylum Bacteroidota; class Bacteroidia; order Sphingobacteriales; family Sphingobacteriaceae; genus Mucilaginibacter. The sequence continues at coordinate 3,127 of NZ_JAQBOI010000044.1, forward strand.
GGGGTATATTAATCGTTATGGGGTTATTGAATCATCATCGGGCTCGGTAGAATAATATTGAGTATCGCCGGCCTTTATATCACCTGCTTTTTTTGATAAGTTGCCCTTTAGTAAACGGCGCCTTCTGCGTTTTAAATTGTAACGCTCTGTCCAATGATCAAACGTTCCGGTGACTGCTAAAATACAGCCGATAGCAAAGACAACCATCATGAAAATAACGAATATTTGGAGCAGGCTTTCAAGTATGTATTTCATGATCAATTAATCAAGTAGTCCAACCATATAAGGCAATAGCCGTGCCTTAGCGTATTATTTTTTAACAGTAAATAACAACCTATAGGATACATAGCTACAAGAGCTGTTTTTAATAAACTTGTGCAAGGCATGTTTATTAAATTAGAAAGAAGCTTTTATGTACACAAAAGTGTACAAAATACACTGTTTGGTAAAAAAGAGTCCCCTTATGGTATATCTATAGTTGCTGTTACATTTAATCCCGCGCGAATTATATCTTGAAGGGTAAAAGCCTGTCGTTTTCTGTAATTATTTAAAAAGTCATCAGCTCCTTTTACCATTGCTAATTTGCTGTTTGCCGGTAAATTACAATTGACGGCAGTATAGCTGGTATCAAAATAGGTGGTTAACCACATACACTTTTCCTTGTTTTTACTGGCATTACGAAACCTGCTGCTTAAGTAATAACCCGAAAGATAATCGGTAAAAATTATCTTCTCCTCACTGGTGAGGTCTAAATTATATTTAAGAATAATTAGTTCAACATACTCGTGGGCCAGTGTACTAACCATGTTTACATGGTCGATAGTTGTTTCGCCCGGCGCTTTTAGCGAGTTAATATCCAGGAAGATGCTATTGATATTAATATTGGATTGTGATATTTCCTTTGGAAGTACTTCCACACTGTCGAAATACCAGTATGCGGGTGATTTGAAAAAAAACTCAGATAATAGTTGAAGCTCACTTTTAACAACGGTGAGGCAAGCGGAATCGGGTATCGACCAATAAAAAAAAGCACTACGTGTTTGTGACGATCGCTCCTCGTAATTTATCATCTGGAGGCGCTGGGCATTTGTATCGGCTACGATAAAAATCATTAAAAACGTTATATAATAAGTTTTCATAATTAAACAGTAGTATAAAACTATCTAATTATCTTATTTATAAGTAGTTAATGCAATAAAATGGGTATTAAAATGTATAAATGTGCCACACATTTATACACATTTGCCGGGGTGAAATTATTCTTTAAAGATGCTTGACCTGGTAACTCCTGGTTAAAAAGCCGGCGCAGGCAAGGCCTATATTTATACCTGCTATAATAAAAATGTAAGTAATAGTATTGCCATGTGTTAAACCGCCAAGATAATCTGCTACGGGTACTTTATTTACTATAGCGTAGGTCAGCATAAAAAACACCACCTCGAACAGTTTTTTGCCGCCGCTTAATATCCCCAGTGTTGCCGCCAGTAAAACAATAAACACAGAGCCGTTAACTATATTAATAATGGCATAACCGTTTAAGCCCGCGGCATTGCGCAACAGTACAGGCAGGGCTAACGCAAGGGCTAATAATATACCAGCAAAAATTTGCGCGGGCAGCATTCGCAGCAAGGGCTTATACGATGCATACGCGAAATAATGTACGCGGTTGGTTTTCTCTTTAGTAACAAGGTCAGACCAGCGTGTTACCTGCAGAAACAGCAGTATAGGCAGCATATAGGTGTAGGCAATAGGTAAGGGCACTATAAACATGGCAATCCATAAACCGGAATTTAGTAGCCATAGCCATTTATTCCCCTGCCGTATCAGCAGTAATAATTCTGTTTTAATGAATGGAAATATGCCGTAGTTAAAAACAAGCGGCGGCATGGTTTGGCGGGTAATACCTGCGGGGTTAATAGTTAGTTTATCTGCCTCTGGTTGCTGTATTACCTTTATTTTCTTTTTACCCGCGGCCTGCTTAAAATCGAACCGGTGAAAAAACAGGGAAGAGAAATAAGTAAGCGCTAAGCCAAAGCCCATCCATAAAACACGACTGAAGATAAACACTGCCGACCAGCTGATACCTTCCCAAACAAAAGGTTTGTATTTGCGGTGCCCGTTAAATATAAAGCCGAACGATACATCTTTAACATGCTCGTGAAACTGCGAGTTAATTTGCCTGGTGATGCTTTTTGTGATGAGGCTTAACCCAAACGGATCAAATACACCGCTGGAGTTATCACCACTCTTGGTAATAAAAGACATGGTTGCCCCGCATAAAAAAAAGCAAATAATGTATTGCAGAATGTTGCGTTTGCCCAAAAATACCTCGGCTACTACAGCCAGCGATGCAATCATAAATAATGCGGGTACCGCGAAGAACAGGTAGGGCAAAACAAAGTTAGACAGGATGAACGGATAGCCCGCGCCACGGATAAAAAACAGGATGAAACTTACAACAAATGTGCAGCCGGCAATGGTTAACAATACCAGGTAATTACTTAGCTGTTTACATAGCAGGTATTTAAAATTGCTGATGGGGGTGGTAGCGATGATCAAACCTACCTCGGTATCTATATCTTTTTTAATACCACTATTTACCAGTAAAAAGCCGTAGAAGGATAACATTACGGTAGTCATGATGGCGGATACATATCCCACCCAGGCCGAATTATAAACCCCCTTATAACCCGAAGCGCTTAAAGTGGTATAAGCTGCACTGCTTGGCGGTACAAACGAGTAAGCCGCGTACACGGTTACAGCCAGCGTTATTAAAAACGAATAGCTGCGGGTGCGCTGCAAGTAATCTGCCTTAATAATATTGTAGATGTATGGCATATGCTTAGGCGTTGTTTTGAGTTAAAAACAAGTAAGCATCCTCTAAAGTAGCTTTAACGGCGGTAGATGATGGGGCTGCATGTGCATCGTTGCTGATGTAGCGTACCTTTATCCGGTCGTTTTGGCGGGCGGTATCAATTACTTTGTACCGGTTTTTAAATTCGGTAAGGGAGTTATTCTCTAAAAATATCTCAAAGATCTGCCCATCGGCTTGTTTAATTATATCCTGTTGATAGCCTTTGGTGATCAACCTGCCATCCTGCATAATAGCCACCTCATCGGCAATAGTTTCAATATCAGATACAATATGCGATGAAAGGATGATGATGCAATCCTGCGCCAGATCAGCGATCAGTTGCCTAAACCGCATCCTTTCTTCCGGATCGAGGCCTACGGTGGGTTCGTCAAAAATTAAAACTTTAGGATCATTAAGCAAGGCCTGGGCTATGCCTATACGCTGTTTCATACCGCCCGAGTAAGTGCCTATAGGCCTTTTGGCATCCGCGGTAAGGTTTACACCTTCCAGCAATACATCGATGCGCTTGCGCAGGCCGGTGCCGCCAACACCTTTCATGGCGGCTATATATTCTAAAAACTCGTAAGCGTTAAGGTTAGGGTATACACCAAAATCCTGCGGCAGATAACCCAGTACCCGGCGTATAGCATCGGGGTGTTGCACAATATCGGTACCATCTAAAAACAAAGTACCCTGTGTAGGTTTGCTGATAGTGGCAATAAGTTTCATTAGGGTTGATTTACCTGCCCCGTTTGGGCCCAATAGACCCAATATTCCCTTATTTATGGTGATAGAGTAATTGTTTAAGGCGGTTTTTTGTGTGCTATATTGTTTGGTAAGGTTGGTTATTTCTAAGGCCATGTGGAAGTTATATGGTGGGTATGACATGCATATCGCCACCAATGTTACACAAAAAAGGAAATAAGGCCTAATTGCAAAACATGCGGATTTTAGCTTGTCCGTCCGTTTAGGTATACGGAAAGTTTGGACAACGCGGACAGATTCTACTCCATGTCATTGCGAGCGATAGCGTGGCAATCTCGTCGCATGCAAACGTTCATGCATTGACGACGAGGTTGCCGCGTCACTACGTTCCTCGCAATGACATGGTTTTCTTATATCTGATTTTAGGCTTGTCCGTCCGTTTAGGTATACGGGTGGGTTTGGACAAAGCGGACAGGTAATTAAATGTTCCGTAGGAACTACAGCTTTGTAGTATTGTAGTAAAAATACTCTTTGCCCTGTAGGGGCTACCCATGGATTGCACCTACGGAGCAAAAGAACCGTTTGCGTTAGGAATTGCAACGGATACCAGCCATGTGATTAATGCCTGTGCGCGTATGAGTGTAAAGCCCGGGCCGAAGGTAACGCCATTAACAATACGTCATGCCGGGCATCTCACATGAATGGGATACTTGTCTTGAGAGATCCTGAAACAAGTTCAGGATGACGGGTTTTTCTTGACTCTAAAACCTTTTTAAATATTTCGCGTCAACCAATTCCCCATAGGGTACTTCGGCGACTGTACCCAGGCTAAACCATGGGGAACCATCTTGCAGCACCTGTATATTTTGGGCGGGCATAAAGCTTTGCGCCAATAGGAACTGCTTTTTATGGGCGTTGCTTTCGGCAACATCCATTACTATAAAACAATGGCCCGGCGAACCTCCCTTAATAAACACATCGCCGGCTTTAATATCGTTAGGGTTGGTAACCGGTTTTAATTCTTTCTGGAGCGATAGCGTACCGGCGTAGGAGAATACCAGGTTCATGTACCGTAAAAAATTGGGGTAGCTGTAATCTTTTTTGCCTTTAAGTACCCAACGTTCGTTTGCGTAACGATAGCCATCGGCATAGTGGATATAATCGCATTTAAAACCACTGGTAAAATTAAAGGCTATGGCCTTATAGTTTTTCTGCTGATACAGGTACTCGGCACGCAGGCGCATTACGGCGTCGGCACATTGTTGCAGGTCCTGGCTGCCAATACTCATATCAATAACGGCTGCGGTGTAAAGGTCGGTGCGGGCAATGCTACCTGTGTAAGTTTTGGTATGGGTGCCCGCGGGTTTAAGCGTTAACGATTGCAGGTAAGCCCCAAAGCTACCGGGTGCAACGGCAACACGCGTATAGCCTGCTGATGGCTTAAAGCGCGTGTGTATATTATCTGTTAGGGTGAATGCTGCCAGCACAACCAATAACATCAAGACTAAGATACTTTTCATTTTTTTGTTGATTTAACCAGTTGCTGGTAAGGATTAAAAGGTACAGGCAACCCGTTCACGATTTTAAATGCCGAAAAGTGCAAATGCGTTGGCGAGCGTTTTTTGTAGGCGTTAAGCCCGGTACGGCCCACTTCGGCAATTTTATCGCCGGCCTTAAGCTCATCACCCGGTTGTACAAATATGGCCTGGTTGTGCGCGTAGTAACTAAATATACCTGTTGTGGGATGATACACCCAAATGAATTTACCACCTCTTAAGGTGCTTGCGGGTTCCCAATCGTTACTGCAGGCTACCACGATGCCGTCTGCTACGGCTAATACATCAACAGGTTTAAGGCTGCGGTCGTCGATGCCGTCCTGGTTTTTATCGTTTATGAAAATATCATGTGCGGGGTGGGCGGTATGTTTATTGCCGTCTAAATAATTATAACCTTTATCACTGTAGCCGTTGCCATTGGTGCCGCCAATAGCACTGCTTTTATATCCTTTAAGCGGAAATACCCAGGCAGGGTTACCAATTGAAACGCTGCCTTTTATTTGCGCCAGCAACGTTTTAAATTGCTTTGCTGCATTGGCCCGTTTAATGGTGCCGTTTAATACGCGATTATTAAGCTCATTTATTTTTTGACAGGTAGATTTTACATCTTGTGCAAAGGCTGAAATAGCAAATAACGCGATAGCGAATATCAATAGCAGTTTCTTCATAATTGGTGCTTAAATTTATAGAAAAGCAGGGTGGTATGCAAGTAGGGTTTTGTCCGTCCGTTTAGGTATACGGGTGGGTTTGGACAAAGCGGACAGGTAAATTAAATGTTCCGTAGGAACTACCGCTTTGTAGTATTGTAGTAAAAATGCCCTTTGCCCTGTAGGGGCTACCCATGGATTGCACCTACGGAGCAAAAGATATACAATAGCTTATACTACAAAGCGGTAGCACCTACGGAGCAAAGAACCGTTTGCGTTAGGGGTTGCAGCGGATACCGGCCATGTGGCTAAGTCTTGTGCAGTATTAGCGTAAAGCCCGGGCCGAAGGTACCGCCAAGTTCAGGATGACGATTCTTTCTTATATCTTGACTCTTGATTCTAAAAGTCTCCACCTCTTACATATTCCTTCGATACTGCCCGCCAACGGCATAAAGCGCATTACTGATTTGCCCCAAGCTGCAATACTTACATGCTTGCATCAGCGCCTCGAAGATGTTATCGCCGGCTATGGCGCGCTGCTGCAGCTCTTTCAATAATTCTGGGGCATGCTCCTGGTTCCGTTGCTGAAACAGGTGCAGGGCTGCTATCTGGAATTGTTTTTCTTCCTCGGTAGCACGAATCACTTCGGATGGTACAATGGTGGGCGATCCCTTTTTGTTCAGGAAGGTATTTACCCCGATGATAGGGTACTCGCCGGTATGTTTCAAAGTTTCGTAATAAAGCGATTCTTCCTGGATCTTGCTACGCTGATACATGGTTTCCATAGCACCCAGTACACCGCCACGATCGTTAATGGCTTTAAACTCGATTAATACAGCCTGCTCTACCAGGTCGGTTAGTTCTTCTATAATGAAAGCGCCCTGTATAGGGTTCTCGTTTTTAGCTAAACCAAGCTCGCGGTTAATGATGAGTTGGATAGCCATCGCTCTGCGTACCGATTCTTCGGTAGGGGTGGTAATAGCCTCATCGTAGGCGTTGGTGTGTAACGAATTACAGTTATCGTAAATGGCATACAAAGCCTGCAGCGTGGTACGGATATCGTTAAAGTCGATCTCCTGCGCGTGTAAGGAGCGCCCGCTTGTCTGTATATGGTATTTAAGCTTCTGTGAGCGATCGTTCCCCTTGTACTTGTTCTTGATAGCTTTGGCCCATATGCGCCTTGCTACACGGCCTATAACGCTATATTCAGGGTCGATGCCATTGCTGAAGAAGAAGGAAAGGTTAGGCGCGAAATCGTCGATGTTCATGCCCCGGCTCAGGTAATACTCTACATAGGTAAAACCATTGCTGAGGGTGAAGGCCAGTTGGGTAATAGGGTTGGCGCCTGCCTCGGCAATATGGTAACCCGAGATAGATACCGAGTAAAAATTCCTAACCTTTTGGTTGATAAAATACTGCTGGATATCGCCCATCATCCGCAGGGCAAATTCGGTACTGAAGATGCAGGTGTTTTGTGCCTGGTCTTCCTTTAATATATCGGCCTGAACGGTACCACGCACGGTAGCAATGGCATAGGTGCGGATCTTCTCGTAAACATCGGCAGGTAAAACCTGGTCGCCGGTAAGGCCGAGGAGCATAAGGCCTAAACCACTATTACCATTCGGCAACTTGCCTCCCTGGTATTGCGGCCTCACCAACCCCTTATCATCATACAGCTCCTTATACTTCGCCTCTACCAAATGTTCCAGCTTATTTTCGGTGATGTATTTTTCGCATTGCTGATCTATAGCAGCATTCATGAAGAAACCCAGCAGCATTGGAGCAGGCCCGTTAATGGTCATGCTTACCGATGTACTGGCGTGGCAAAGGTCAAAGCCCGAATACAGCTTTTTAGCATCATCCAGCGTGGCAATGCTTACGCCCGAGTTACCTATTTTACCGTAGATATCGGGCCGTTCGTGCGGGTCTTCGCCATACAGGGTTACCGAATCAAACGCGGTAGACAACCTGTGCGCCGGCTGACCAAGCGATACATAATGGAAACGTTTGTTCGTCCGTTCGGGACCACCCTCTCCCGCGAACATACGGGTTGGGTCTTCACCTTCGCGCTTCAGCGGGAATACACCGGCGGCGTATGGGAACTCACCCGGTACATTCTCGGTAAGCAACCAGCGCAGAATATCGCCCCAGGCCTCGTATTTAGGCAGCGAGATCTTAGGCACTTTTAATTGCGATAACGAGGTATAATACAAAGGCAATTTGATCTCTTTATCGCGTACTTTATAGATGAAGTTTTCGGCTTTGTATTTGGCAACCGTTTCGGGCCATTCCTTTAAAAGGCGCTTGCAATCGGCGTGCAGGTGGTCTTCCAGATGGGTATAAATATCCTCTAATCCTGTTATTTGGTTCCCCTCTTGAGAGGGGTTAGGGGTGTGTTTAGCCAACAGGTCAATCGTCCCCCTAACATTAAACATCTGCTGGGCTATTTTACACTGCTCGTTCACCCAATTGGTATAGGCCACGCTGCTTTCAGCTATCTCTGCCAGATATCTTATCCTATCAGGTGGTATAATATAGATCTTCTCCGATTCGCCCTCTTTTGTATTGACTCTTGATTCTTGATTCCCCAGAAGGTCCACCCCCGTCTTCGCCTTAACGGTTTTCATCAGGGCGGTAAAAAGGGTGTTCATGCCCGGGTCGTTAAACTGCGATGCCATGGTACCGTAAACAGGCAGGTCATCATCCTTGGCATCAAAAAGCATATGGTTGCGCTTGTACTGCTTGCGCACATCGCGTATGGCATCTAAAGCGCCGCGTTTATCAAATTTATTAAGGGCTACCAGGTCGGCAAAATCGAGCATGTCAATTTTCTCTAACTGGGTGGCTGCGCCAAACTCGGGGGTCATTACGTACAGGGAAAGGTCGCAGTAATCGGTTATCATAGTGTCCGATTGCCCGATACCTGATGTTTCCACTATCACCATATCATACCCGGCCGCCTTGCAAATATCAATAGCTTCCTGCACGTGGCCGCTTAAGGCTAAATTAGCCTGGCGTGTTGCCAGTGAGCGCATATACACCCGCGGATTGTTTATGGCATTCATACGGATCCTGTCGCCTAATAAGGCACCGCCCGTTTTACGCTTGCTGGGGTCAACAGAGATAATGGCTAAGGTTTTATCCGTCTCCATTAAAAAGCGCCTTACTATCTCATCCACCAAACTGGATTTACCCGAGCCACCTGTTCCCGTTATGCCCAATACAGGTATATTGGTAGATTGTTGATTGTTGATTGGTTTATGATCGGTGATTGGGCTTTCGCCAAGGCTCTCGTTTTCGGCAAGGGTTATTAAGCTGGCTATCGCCTTTATATTTTTTTGCGGCAGATGCTTTAGCTCGCCGTTTAGTTTGCTAACGGTTTGGAAATCGCACTGCTGCATCATGTCGTTTATCATACCCTGCAGGCCCATGGTGCGGCCATCATCGGGCGAGTAGATCTTGCTGATGCCGTAGGCCTGCAGCTCAGCAATTTCCTGCGGAAGGAAAACCCCGCCGCCACCGCCGAAGATCTTAATATGCCCCGCGCCACGCTCGGCCAGCAGGTCGTGCATGTATTTAAAATACTCTACGTGGCCGCCCTGGTAACTGGTAAGGGCAATGCCCTGCACATCTTCCTGTATAGCGCAATTCACTACCTCATCTACACTGCGGTTGTGACCCAGGTGTATCACCTCGGCACCTGTGCTCTGCAAAATGCGGCGCATAATGTTGATGGTAGCGTCGTGCCCGTCAAATAACGAGGCAGCGGTAACAAAGCGAATTTTGAACTTAGATTTATAAGGAGCGATGCTTTCCATGCAGGCGGATAATTGATAAAGCACAAAATTAATCAATTTGCAGAACTATGCATGCATAGTTTTTTAATGTGCCAGCGGCGCGTTGTTTTTAGCGGGGCGGACTAACTTAAAGCCATCCTTAATAGTGCTTCCCCGCAGGGTTAACGAGCTATCGGGATGCACCGAGCAGGGGATGTTGCAGTCGCGTATATCCCAGTTATCGGATGTGGCGCTGTTGGTCACCACGTTTATTTTTAAGCCCGATCTGGTTACAAATACCGTGCTTTTTATAGGCGGTACATCGCCCAGCGGGGTAATATCTGTATTAAAATTACGGATCATGATAAGCAAACAGCAAACCGAAATAAAGGCTGGGAAAAGCCTTGTATACCTAACACCGGTATTGCTGATAAGATACGCCAGCGGTGCAAGGCCAAGCGCCCAAAAGGTAAATACCGCGAAGCGGATATCGGGCGCGGTTACCAGCCAAAAAGCAATAGCGATAAACAAGGGTACAAGTACATAGTATAGTTTAGTGGCGTTTATCCGTTTAAAGCGCAGTACTATACCGACTCCTATAGCCAACAGCAGCGGTACCATAAAGCCGAAGGTGGTGGCCATCCTTTTTATCCAGTTGGGGATCCAGGTGTAGGTGTAGGCGGCATCAATACCGGGCTGCCCATGCAGGTGGGTACGGGCAAAACCTTTTACAAAAGCCATAAAAAGCTCCAACTCTCTGGCCGGCATTTTCCAGTCTACCGGTAGCGGGAACATGGTTACGGGGAAAGCGATATATCCGCTGGAGATCCCGCCCCTTATCGCCCATGGCACCAATAAAAGCAGGCCGAGGGCAAGCGCAATTAGCATGCTGCCGGCTTTGTAAAGTTTGTTTGCAACCAGCAGCCATATCAGCACAACGGCGGCACCCAGGGCAACGCCAATAAAGCTAAACTTCATTACAATGCCCAGCAGGCAGTAAAAGGCCAGCAAAAATATATCCTGGAAGGTTATCTTTTTGGTTTCGATACAGGCAATAATATCCGAGATAACTTTAAACGTGAGTAGGTTAATGAATATATCGGGTGTGGGGCTGCTCAGGTTTTGCACGCCTATGTTGATGCACAGCGGCAAAAACAACAGTTGGAACAGCGCATAAAAGCTAAGCTTTTGTTTACCCTGCAGGCAGGCGGCGTTTCGGTACACAATTTCGCTGCATATAACCAAAGCCAGCAGGCCGTTGGCAGCACAGGCGCCACGGTAATGGCCCCATAGGGCATCTAAAAACGCAGGGTATAAAAAGTACGACTGGTTAAGCCCCAGATAAGTAAATACATTGCCCATGCCCGGTGTTACGGGGTAGCTGCCCAGCCACTTAATGGTGTAAAAATGGTAAACCAGCGTATCGTAAATATAGCTGTTATCAAGGCTGCTTAAAATAAGGAATACGAAGATGATGAGCCACAACAACCCTGCAAGCAACCCCGGTTTGCTAAAACCCGACCGCAAATGCCTTAAGCCCCATGCCCCGTAAACCGCCACCGGCAACAGGCAGAGCCACGCCAGGCTGTTAACAGGTAAAAACAAGTTCCATACCTGTAAAAACAGAATGGTGATGCCAAGTCCATACCAAAACCCGGTGAACAAGTTGCCGGCCAGCACGCCCTTTTGTTTGCCAAAAGGCATACAAGCCAAACCAATGCCGGTAATAAATATAAAGGCCAGTAGCCAAAAGAGTGGTAAGATAAGTGCCTGGGTAATCAATTGGGTATTTTTAGCTAAGATGCAGTATTTTTTTAAACCAACCGTTATGCCGAATTTATTTCGGCATCTCTCTCTACCACGTCATTGCGAGGTACGAAGCAATCTCTTTAGGACAGGTAGCAAACATCCTTGACCAACCCGTCATGCCGAATTTATTTCGGCACCTCTCATGCTTAGTGTGGTTTCACCACCTAACTTCACCACCATCCGAGCCCCACAAACAGAACGTTAGCTACCTAATGCGGCATTGGCGTGTTGCGGGTAGCACAGTCCCTGCCACAGCACAACCTTTAATAGCGACACGGCGCAGCCGCGACTTTTCTTTGGTTACTTTCTTTTGAGAGAAAAAAACGTAACAACCACTAACGATTCATAACGCACTACCACTCCCTAACAAGGCACCCATCTTAGGTTTGGCTGTTAAACCTTACCCCCTTAAACCCGTCATACCGATATCTAAAACACCATATCACCATGAAAAAACTTATTCTGCTGGCGGCCCTGTTTGCGTTGCCTTATCTAAGCTTCGCACAAACCGACAGCACCGTGCTAACCAATAATACCAGCTATGTGCCTGCCGAAAAATACTGCGTGGTAAACCCCTCACGCGGCCTTTTCGCAACCAAAATAAGCCTCGAAGTTGATTACGGACAAGACCCAACCGGCGACAACCGGCTGCGCGACAACAACGGCAAAGAAATTAAATTTAACAGCCTTGCCGATGCGCTAAACTACATGGCCAACCAGGGCTGGGTATTCGTAAACGCTTTCCAGGCAGATGGCAGTACCTTCCGTTACCTTTTGCGCCGCCCCGCCCCGCGGCCGGTTATAATAGCGGGCAGCAGCATATAAGCAACTAATGGCTCGCCCGATATCCCAACCGCGCACACCAATAAACTAATGAACCACCGAACCAATGAACTAATTAGTAAAGCAATTGCAGTGGTGCTTGGGTTACGGTAGCCCCGCTATCCGCTATACGAGGTATACGCTGCTATCGGGTTTAGGGGTGGAAGGGGACAGAGTGCAAAGCGTAAAATTGCCGATATAATATTTACTAATAGCACAAGGGGATAGTGTAAATAATACATACTTTAATCTGCATGAGTATTGCGTGTAGTTATCCACAATAGTCTGATATTCAATAATTACTATTTATTTTAGTAGAAATATATATGTAATGAAAGTCAATGAAAATCCACGTATTTCGATAAATAAATTAGGGGAGTATATTTATGCCACTCCATCAAGGCAAAGACGCATTTTAATAGAAGCAAAATTTCCTTCTGAAATTATAACAACTCGATACGCACCTGTACAAAAAGCGGCAATTGAATATTTTGTTGCTTCTGTTAAAGACATAGAAATATTTAATAGGGTTAAAGAAATTTTATCTCAAAAGCCAACTATAAATGACCATCAAAAAGAAAAAGTTAGGTCATGTATTGAAGCACTAAGTCACTTAACCAGCTGTGCTTCGAGTAAACTTGTACCATATATTGAAAATCCAGCAATAAAGGGCTTTAAAGATTGTAGTTCAATTACTATTAATGGTGTTATAATTAGTTTACGACCAGAAATTTTATTACTTGATGCAATTACGAATCAACCAAAAGGGGCTATAAAATTAGTTTTTTCAAAAGGTCATTTTTTGACTATACAAGAGGGGCAGTGTATTGCAGGCTTGATAAAATCCTATTTAGAGGGAGCATTAAATATAAATTGTTATTATAAAGATTGCGTGACTTTAGACGTTTTTTCAGATAGATTAATATACGCGCCCATAAAAAATGCCTGGACTATTAGTAAAGTAGAAAATGCTTGTGACAGTATAAGATCTATATGGCCTTCATTGCAAAAAAGGGTGGCTTAGCTAGTTTACTTAATTAAAGTAGTTGTCTATGTATGCAATTCCTTGTTTTATCTTTGCTTTATTCCCTTTTTTAAATTCCTCTTTTGTAATCAAGAAGTTTTCGAAGTCCAAAAACACTTCATTTATATAACTAACTGAGAACTCCAGATTTGGATTGCGAGTTATTTTTACAGTAATTACAGAAAGGGAATTTAAAGCGATTATGTTGCCGTAACAATAGCTTTGAATATCAGTAGAATTAGTCCTCATAATCTGATCAAGTCCTTCAATAGAAAACGGTTTTTTATTTTTAAAGCTTTTAATAGAAAAATACAATAGTAAAGCACCTATGCTTGATGTCGTCTCTTTAAAATGTAAATAAAAGGCCTCACTGAACTCTGATTTTACGGGCTCAGAACTGCTACTTGGCGTTAAGAAAGTATTTGATGTTTCAATTTTGTCTCCCAACTGTTTAATTGCATCTGGTATGTCCTTTAATCTATCGTCAAACCCCTGAATTATTTCTTCTAACTTATTTGCATTATTTACTATTTGAGTACTTGAATTATTTAAGTTATTAACTGTATCGGATAAAGAATTATTTGAAAAAAAACCTTGTATGATTGCCAAAATTGCCAAAATTAACGAGGAGATTGTTGCAGCAAATGATACATAATTTGATAATTGTGTATTCGGTGCGTAGTTAAACGTGAGAAGACTGATTATAATTAATGCCATTATAAAAATTATATAACGGTGATGTAAGACATTATTCATTTTTGTAAGATTTGTTAACAGCGTTAAGCTCGGTTGTTTCAGTAAAAAAAATAATTTGATGCTAGTTATGTAGTTGACTTGTAAATTAACTAGGTTTTAGTTCAAGTTGGGCTCTCTTATTGGGATAATATTAATGTTTAAAGAATTCCATGAATATTAGGTTGCCAAGTGGCATTATGTAAAAAGCGATGGAGATGCAAGTGGTTGTCAAGGATTTCACCTTTTGAAAGTTGAGCTACGGTATTCCAGTCTTGGCCCAATACATAAGTCGCATTACCTTCAAAAATACTTTCCAGAATAAAGAAATCCCGATTCGGATAACCAAATACAAAGTATCCTTTAAATCCCGCTCTTCCAGTAGCTACAAAATTTGGTGTGTAGCTTGACAAAAATTCAAATCTATCTTGAATAGCTTGGCGTGTATTTATAGGCGTGTTATTTATTATGGTCTGAATTCTTGGCTGTAAGGTTGCCCATGGATAATTTCCTGGAGGTAGAATATCCCAGTTTAATCGTGTTATTGGAACATTGAGGGCTGGGAGCAAATTGTCTTGTAAAATTTCGCATTCTCCAAACAATTCTAGAAATAGATTTACTGTATGCCTAATATTATCATAATTTCCGTGCGAATTATTTAACAAAGGCGATCTGACAATCTTTTCACCTTGCAGATCTTCTACAATACATAACTCATTTAAAGGAGCCGATAATATTTGTCTAGGATATCGTTCATAATCTATTGTTTTGGTATGCCAATTGCCATGCCAATCTTTAAAAGTAAATTCTCGTTGAGCCGGAACTTTTGGTAATCCTTTGAGTGTTACAAAACCACCTTTTGCATTAAACTTTGAAACAGATTTATCTATAGTAGGAAGAATTTGTTCGCCAATGTTTAATGCCGGAGTAAAACCGGAGTTAATAACTAATTGTTGATTAGCAATTGTTATAAATGGGCTTGCTATGTAAAAATTATCACCTGTATTTATTCCAAGTAAATAATTGTCGGGTTTCCGTATTCTTCTTTTTATAATTCTCATGATAATTAGGTGTGTTTAACCGGCTAATGTAGAATTATAAATTATTACTTACAATGCGTATAACTACCTAATTTTCAATTAACTAATATGTAATTTATAGCTAAAATATATTGCTTTTACTAATTATACTTGTTTATGTCAACGCACAACTCATTCAATCTATTCCCCTCGTATAAGATTCTCCCCGCTACCGCAAGCGTCCCGCTTGTGGGTTTATGCAAGTTCTTTAAGCATAGTTCACAACCTATTCTTTTAACAAGATTTATCAAGTGTTTATATTTCTAAGGCTTTGATGAGCTCACTTCGTTCGGTTCTCCTCGTACCTCGTTCGAAATGACAGGGGATGTGGAATACTACGCACATCCCTAAACCCGATAGCAGCGTATACCGGCCATCGCGCTTAAAGCCTGCGGGCGTATGAGCGGATAGCGGGGCTATCGCACCCAATTAACCACAACAGCACCTTTACAAATACAAAAAAAGGGGCGGAAAAAGGCGTTTTTGCGTCGAAAAAAAGCGTGTTCCCTACCCGTTAATTTTGCAGAAAATGGAACACGCGGAACAAAGGCGGGTAACACCAATTTCATGCTGAGCTATCAAATCCCGTGGCCTTTGAAGATGCAATGACAGATCTTGCGGGGGGGAGCGTAACAGACTATATTATTTGCATGTTTGCCTGTGTTAGGTTTGGATTTAATGGTGACGTTATTTTGTCAGTAGCTTATTTTTAAACAGGTCATTATTAGTTATTTATGCGTTCACGATGGCGTTCACGGCCGTGAACGTGAACACTTCTCACACCATAGCATCTGCACATTCATTAACACACCCCTAACCCCTCTCAAAGAAGGGAACTATTGCGTTATTGCAGGTTCAAAATAGCTGCGTATCTGCACATTCGCATATCGCACACGTAAAATGCTTATCTTTGCGGCAATGCAATCAGTGGAATCAACAATACAATCGGTAGAATCGCCGTGGGAGAAGGGTTACAACAACTACGGGCCCTGGCTTAAAGAGAAATACAAGGGTCACCGGGTGTTTAAGGTGATTGTTGATGGCGGCTTTACCTGCCCCAACCGCGATGGCAGCAAGGGCTATGGCGGCTGCACGTATTGCAATGTAGATTCGTTTACGCCAAGTGTTAGCCGTAACGCCCCCACTGTTAAGCAACAGGTTATGGAGGGCATGGAGCGTGCCCGCAAGGGGAACAAGGCCGATAAATTCATTATTTACTTTCAGCCCAATACCAATACTTACGCGCCCACGCATTACCTAAAAATGATGTACGACGAGGCCCTTAGCTACGGCACCGAGGATATTGTGGGCCTTAGCGTAGGTACCCGCCCCGACTGTATAGACGCCGAAAAAATTGCCCTGCTGGAAAGCTATACCGACCGCTTTGACGTTGACCTGGAAATGGGCATGGAAAGCATTTACGATGATACGCTGAACCAGATAAACCGTGGCTGCAGTCACGATGAGTTAGTGAAAGCCCTTAAGCTTACCGAAAATACCAAGCTGGATGTTTGTGTGCACACCATATTTGGTTTCCCCTGGGAAACGCACGATATGATGCTCAAATACGCCGACGAGATAAACCGCCACGCGCAAATAAAATTTGTAAAGTTTCATCACCTGCACATTGTAGAGGGCAGCGTTATGGGGGTTAAATACAAACGCGAACCTTTCAAGCTGTTTGGCATTGATGAGTACGCCGACTTTTTATGCGAGCTGCTGCCAAGGGTTCGCCCGGATATCATTATCCAGCGCCTGTTCGGCCTAAGCGACCGCGACCTGCTGATAGCCCCTAACTGGGGACTCAAAAAAAGCGAGATCCAATACTACATTGACCAACGCATACTTAGCCGCGGTGTAGTACAGGGGGCTGCTTTATAATTAATAGCCCCACCCAAACCCTCCCCGGAAGGGAGGGCTTTAAGATTTTGAAAGTCTCCCCTTTCGGGGGAGATTTAGAGGGGGCTTCTTCTTGGTACTTAGTTTGCATAACTATTGCGTATAATTATCCGTAGAAATAAAAATTAACTATCAGTTTCGGTGCAGAAACCTTTACAAAACTATATTCCGGCACTAACGGGGGTGCGTGCTTTGGCGGCATTCCTGGTATTTATATCGCATTACGCCTACGCGTTTGATGAAAATTTTCCCCGTGCTGTGCAACGTTTTCTAACCGAGTTCCATATCGGGGTTACCATTTTCTTTGTATTGTCGGGTTTCTTAATTGCTTTCAGATATTTTGACAGCTTTAAACTAACCGGCGATTGGTTTCGCCAGTACCTTAAAAACAGGGTGGCGCGTATCTACCCCATGTACTTTTTGCTTACGCTTGGGGCGTTTGTTTCCTACTATTTCACGCACGATCAAAAGGTAACCAACGGTTTTGCCAACCCGGTAGGGTTATTTTTGATGCATATCACCTTTTTAAGGGGCTTTTTTGATCAGTTAAAGTTTACGGGTATTGCACAGGGCTGGAGCTTAACGGTGGAAGAGTGTTTTTACTTTTCGGCACCTTTCATATTCTATTTCGCGCAAAAATACCGCAAGTTTTATATTCAGCCGGTGGTGATCACCTTAATTGGTGTTACGCTGGTATTGGTTTTTAGTCATGTTAACTGGTATGGTTTCTTTGGCAACTTTACCTTTCTGATGCTTTACACCTTTTTGGGCCGCAGCTTCGAGTTTTTCGCGGGGATACAACTGGCGCTTATTGTACGTAAGCAGCAACTGGACGGACAGAAAAAAACCAAATTTACCTACATGGGCTTCGGGCTTATATTTGTTTGCGTGTGGATAATGAGCATACTGCCTATCCCCAAAGGCGAGGTTGCGGGTTTGCACCATCCGTTTGGCATTATTACCAATAACTACCTGCTGGCGGCATCCATCGCATTGTTTTTCTACGGATTGCTGACGGAAACTACGGTGCTCAAAAAGATATTATCCAACCCGTTTGTAGAGCTGCTGGGCAAAAGCTCGTACATATTTTACCTCATCCATTTGGGGTACATGTACGATTTTCTGCATTACTACTTTAACAAATGGAACGATGATATTTTTGCGCTTTACGATAAATGGGGCGTAGACTGGGTATCGCCTTTCCAGTACGATAACCTGAACGTGCTGTGTGCCTTTATCATCCTCAATGGGGTATCTATCCTGTTGTTTAAGCTGATAGAGGAACCGCTAAATCATTATATCCGGAAGTCGAATTTTTTGATCAAAAGTAAAGTACTTACCCCACAAAATAAATCAGAAGCAATTAATGCTTAGCCGCAATTACTAATTATGTTGAACAGATCAACCAAGATACTTTTTATACTACTTTGCTTTATTACTACCGTAGGCCTGCAACGGGTATCGGCTGCGGCTTTCTTTCAGGATGATGAGGAGGCTATTTCTACTGTACTTACCGCTGGCAACAAAAACGCCATATTCGATAGCAGGGCTAACTATACCTTCGAAGTAAAAAACCCTACCGATGCTGTACAAACAGGCACGGTATCGTACATTATTACCCAGCGTGGCAAAAAGCTGGGTTCGGGTACACAAAACGCTAAAATAGGAAAGAAGGGTTCCGAGAAATTTAACTTTGACCTGCCTGCCCTTAAGGCCGGTTTTTACAAGGTAGATTTTATGGTGAACGTATCTGATTATGACGATACCACCCGCCGTGCCTTTGGTATCCAGCCTGAGGAGATCCGCTCTCAGTATGCTAAACCGGCAGATTTTGATGCCTTCTGGCAAAAAGCTAAAGATGACCTGGCTAAGGTAAAGCCCCAGTTTAAGGTTACCCCAATGCCAAAAATGAATACCGATAACCGTACGGTATACCTTATAGAGATGCAATCGTTGGATAACTACACTATTAAAGGGTGGATGACGGTGCCTATCAATAAAAACAAGGATCATAAGTTTTCGGTGCTGCTGGGTTTGCCGGGCTATCAGGTAAACCTGATGCCTATAACGGGTTTAGATGAAGACCTGGCTATTATCACACTAAACGTACGTGGGCAGGGCAACAGTCGAGGCCCAATTGATACCCGCCGCGATGAGTTTATTTTTTACCACATAGAAGACCGCGACCAATATGTTATGCGCGGTGTAATAATGGATTGTATCCGTGGAATAGATTTTATTTATTCGCAGCCAAACCTTAAGCACGATAATATTTTGGTATCGGGCGGTAGCATGGGCGGCTATTTAGCGCTTGCTACGGCGGGTTTAGATAAAAGGGTGAACCTGTGCTCGGCGCAAAACCCTATTCTGTGCGATGTAAATAACCTGAATGGCGAGGTAACCTGGCCTATAAACGATATTAAGAAATACATTAAAACACAGCCCGGGCTTACTTACCAGAAAGTGGTAGGCAACCTAAACTATTACGACGGGAAAAACTTTGCCGCAGGTATAACATGCCCCA
>NZ_JAQBOI010000082.1 GCF_028288105.1 Mucilaginibacter sp.
ATTATAGGGATCGAGTATTCATTATACGAAACACTATTTCCACATCACGTTAGCTATTATAATTCTTTATTTAAATAACGTGTACACACCAAAACATTTTCAGTTATCTGACCATCAGGAAGCTATCAGCTTTATGCAGAAGTATAGCTTTGCCACGATAGTTACGATATTGAATGGTGTACCAGAAGCAACCCACCTACCCTTTTTAATTGAGCAGCGCGGCGAAGAGTTGGTTTTGATATCACATTTTGCCAAAGCAAATCCGCAATCAGCAGCAGTTTTCAATGAAACATCTTTGGTGATCTTTACCGAGCCACACGCCTATATCTCCCCATCCAATTACGAGAAAGAACAAAACGTACCCACCTGGAATTATCTTTCCGTACATGCCTATGGTAAAGCCACTTTAATAGAGGATAAAGCAGAGGTAGCTGAATTACTTGAAAAAATGATCGGTTTTTATGAAGCCGATTACAGGAATCAATGGGATAACCTGCCCGACGATTATAAGTTTAAAATGATGAATGGCATAACCGCTTTCGAGATAGTGGTGACAGATCTGCAGGCCAAAAAGAAACTGAGCCAAAACCGCACAAAGATTGAGCGCGAGAACATCATTGCATCACTCCGTAATTCGACAGATAAAAATGAGCAGGAAATAGCCGCTTATATGTCATCGCTTAAAAAGGAAGCTTAATCTTTAGGGTTATTTTTATAAGCAGCATTTATCACCCTGTTTAAGGTTAGGCCTTGTATAATGATAGAGAATATCACGATAAAATAAGTCCCCGATAAAATAAAATGCCGGTATGGCGACGCAGGTAAGGCCAGTGCCAGTGCTATAGATATCCCACCACGCAAGCCTGCCCAGGTTAATATATTGATGCTGCTATAATTAATATTTAATGACCGCCTCAGGAATGTAAGTGGCAGCATAATACTTAACCATCTTGCCCCTAACAAAACCAGTATTCCTATAGCACCGGTAAACCAATAATTTTGTATAAAAGGTAAATTGACCATTTGCAGGCCTATCATCACAAAAAGCATGGTGTTCAACAGCTCGTCTATTAGTGTCCAAAATTTTTCGAGTGCCTGGTGTGAGTGGTCTTTATTGTCGACATTAATAGAACGCCCTCCGGCAAGTAAACCTGCCGTTACTACCGCCAACGGGATAGATAAATGTAACAGTGTCGCTACTACCGAGTTCAGCATTACTAATGACAGCGATACCAATACAATGGTTTGGAAATGATCTATAGATTTCATTAATTTGAAAGCCATATACCCGGTTATTGCCCCCATCGCTATTCCGCCAAACACTTCCTGCACAAATAAAATAGCTGCTTTTGCAAAATCTATATTGTCAGTTCCAGATTGTGTTATCTCTAATAACGTAATAAATAATACCAGCCCTATACCATCATTAAACAACGATTCGCCCGAGATAATAGTTTCGAGGTTATTGGGCAGCTTAGAACCCGTAATAATGGCCGCAACAGCTACAGGATCTGTAGGTGATACCAGGGCGCCAAACAGCAGGCAGTAGATGTAGGGGATCTTAATATCAATTAGCCCGGTTACCCAGTAAAGCAGCGTACCAAATAT
Organism: Mucilaginibacter sp.; assembly: GCF_028288105.1. Lineage (GTDB taxonomy): Bacteria > Bacteroidota > Bacteroidia > Sphingobacteriales > Sphingobacteriaceae > Mucilaginibacter. The sequence continues at coordinate 1,609 of NZ_JAQBOI010000082.1, forward strand.
TGCTGTAGATACAATAACCCCTAACGTGCTTAATATAAACACAGGCCGCATCTCTCTTTTCAGCTTACGCACATCCAAATTAAACGCGCTTGCAAAAAGCAGGAAACCCAGCATAATATTCAACACCGTGGTAGAAAAATTTATGTTTTTGGCTAACACCGTAAGGTGATCTGCAATGCTTGGATTAAGCCGATCAACAATTATGGTAATTACAGACCCAATAATGGCCAGCGTCATAATACCGATAGTACCGGGCAGCTTTAGCCATCGCGCATTTATGTAAGAATAAATTGCACTAAGTATTACAAGAAGCGCGATAATTAAAAACAGGGGCATTTATGTATTGAGTGGGGTTAAGTATGTAATATATTCATCGTGCTACAGGATCAGTCATCATTGTATCTGTTTTAAAATAATGTATGATCAGCCTGTTATCGCTATTGCGGGTAAGATAATTTATGGCCCAGTTAAAAAACACTATAGCCTTATTACTAAACCCCGCTAACGACATCAGGTGAACGAACATCCACAACAACCATGCAAAAAATCCCTGGAAGCGTAGTTTGTGCAGATCGGCCACCGCTTTATTGCGGCCAATGGTTGCCATTGTACCCAGATCTGTATATTTAAATGGGGTGGTTGGTTTACCATTTATAAGGTTGACAATGTTTTTAGCCAGGCATTTGCCCTGCTGTAATGCCACCTGCGCCACACCCGGGAAACCTAAAGGGTTAGCCTCGGTAACAACAGCCGATACATCGCCAATGGCAAATACATTCCGGAATCCATTAACACGGTTTATTTCGTCGGTTTGTAAACGGCCACCTTTCATAACAGCCTCTTCCGGCATACCATCGGGTACCTCGCCCCTAACGCCTGCTGCCCAAAACACATTGCGCGTATTAATACTGGTGCCATCATCTATCTTTAGTATTGTGCCATTATAACTTTCTACGTGTACGCTGTTAAAAATGGTAATACCCATATCGGTTAAAAACTTTTTAGCTTTTATAGATGCCTGCGGCGACATGGCGGCCAACAGTTCTGCTTTGCCCTCCACCAAAAACACTTTCATATCCGAGTTGCAAAGGCCCGGGTAATCTTTACATAAAATAAATTCCCGCAGCTCAGATATTGCCCCGGCCAGCTCCACACCTGTCGGCCCGCCGCCAACAATAACAAAGGTGAGCAACGCATCGCGTTCGGCTACATCGGTGGTAACCAAAGCTTTTTCCAGGTTCTGCAATAAAAGGCTGCGTATGTTTAAAGCTTCGGCAATGTTTTTCATGGGCATTGTGCAATGCTCCAGTTCTTTGTTGCCAAAGTAATTGGTGTTTGCACCGGTGGCAATAACCAGGTAATCGTATTGTATATCGCCTATGTTGGCGGTAATCGTGTTGGTATCGGTGTTTATTTTTTGTACTTCGGCTAAATGGAAGGTGAAATTCTTTTGCCTGCTAAATATGCGCCTTATGGGAAAGCCTATCGAGTCGCCTTCGATAGCGCCGGTAGCCACCTGGTAAAGCAAAGGCTGAAAAGTGTGATAGTTATGCTTATCGAGCAATAAAACCTCTATAGGTGCATTTTTTAGTTTTTTAGCCAGTTGTACGCCGCCAAAACCACCGCCAATTATTACAACACGTGGTATAGCGTTTTTTCGTTTATCCATATATAATTAAAAGCTGCAATATAAAATAATATACAACCGCTGCTGTATCCTTAATAACAGGATAAAGTAAATATGTGTTTTAATGATGGGTATTTTTTGGATAGATCTGTGGGGCAATAGCCTTTTTTGAATAAAACAGCAAAACATAATTGCGGGTTACGGCAATTATGTTTTACAGGTGATTTAAGTTTAGGGAAGGTTTATATAGTGGTTATGATTTACCTGTTTTGAGTAGGATCTGCTGCAGTTGCGGCCTTTTTAGTTTTAAAGCTAAACGGTACTGCATAATTACCTTCCGGTATTTTTTCAGGCTTCAAACCGTTATTGTCAAATACTAACGACGCGGTTTTTTCGGGCGAAAGCTTCTTAATTTCATACTCGTTATAAAAAATACCATCAATAAAAGTTCCTGCTTTCTCATCTGTGCCAAGGTTTGCAGACCCGGCCTCCCTTGATAGTTTAAAGGTTATTTTATCAAAGTTTTTCCCATCCTTATTCTGAAAATGTGTACGGGTGTAAAAATCTGATGTAACATCTGCCTTGTCCATCGCGATAGCTATTTTAGCGTTTACAGCCGCTGTCTTTTTTGTAGCAGGTGGATTTAGTAAACTACTGACCGGTGTAATTTGCGAAGCATTTGCTGGTTGAAATATCACCTTGTTGTCTTTCGTTATTAAGGCAGGTTCAACTATTACAGGGATGCTTTTTAGCCACATTTCGCCAATTGATTTCAATTGTATTTCATCGCCGGCCTTAAATAAACCTTTCAATGTTTTTTTATTATTGTAATTATAGGTTACTACGAATTCATCAGCCCCTTGCGTTAATTTATAACCAGTCAAATGCATTGGGCCATACATGGTATCGATAGTTCCAACAACTTTGTAAGAAAGTGTTTGCATATGAACTCTTCGGGCCAAAGCATTTTTGTATTTATGATCGGCCGATTTTGTGTAAGCTTTAAAATCAGCTATTGATTTTTCATACGCCAGCTTTTGGGCCGGGGTTCGTTTAATTTTTTGGCGATATGTTTTTACGGTATCAATTATTGTTGTATCTACTGTCGATTTATTGGCAAACCGGTGTTCTTTTTGGTTATTGGGTTTCAAATTGGCAAATGCCAGGCAGCTTATGGCCACAACCGGCAGCACAAGCATGTAAATAATCTTTTTCATATTGGATGTGGGTTTGTTAAATAACATGGCTATGCGGCTTTTAAGCGGCACTTTACTAAAGCTGTGCATCAGGTAACTTTGACCCGATACCGATAGTTTAAAAAGAAGGGTTGCATACATACTCTTATCTGTATTGCCCGTGGCTATATGGTCAACCTCAAACTCGTGGTTCTCCTCTATCGATCGTATGTAGAAATAAGCGAACGGATTAAACCAAAGCACAATTAGTATCACTCTGGCCAAAAGCCTGTCGGCCGAGTGCATGAGCTTTACGTGCAGCATTTCGTGAGCTATGATCTGTTTGATCTCGCTTGGCTCCAACTCATCATCGTTAATAAATATCACGTTCAAAAACGAGCTATTGCCAAGCTTTTTGCTGCCTTTTAAAACCCTTACGTTACCTATCTGCATTAACTCTTTATTCCTCATTTTGCGGGCGAAAATCAGCAGTGTAAACAGTAAATGGATCACCGAGATAATAGCTATAACCACATAAACTGTTTTCACAGAGGCTATCCAATCAAATTGCTGTTTAAGTTTCTGTGGCTGATTAATCAGCTCTACAGGCTCTTCTATAACCTGTATGCGGTTCAGATACATAACAGGCTGCATTATTGCCACAGGCTGTGTGATGCTTACAGGGAGGCTTATTGCCGGGATAATAAAGTTCAGCAGTAATGTACCCAGCAAATACCAGCGGTTAAGCGTAAAAAATGTTAACCTGCGTAGCAGCACAAAATAAAATAAATAGAAAATACCGGTACATGCCGAAACCTGCAGCAGATAAATGATGGCTTTCATTTTTTTGAGTTTTGGTCAATTATTTCTTTTATCTTTTTGATATCATCTGCACCCAGTTTTTGCTCTTTCACCATAAAGGATAAAAGGCTCTCAACCGAATTATCAAAATAACCGGTAAACATTTTTTTGAAGAATGCCTTACGATACTCCGCCTTACTTATGGCCGGGAAATATTCGTAAGTTTTACCGTAGGCTTTATAATCAACATACCCCTTCTTCTCCAGCAACCGCACTACCGATGATATGGTATTGTATGGCGGCTTTGGCTCATCGGGCATGGCTTCAATAATATCTTTCACAAAAGCTTTTTTCAGGTCCCATAGTACCTGCATTACCCGCTCTTCTGTTTTTGTTAACTCTTCCATGTATCAAACGTATAACTTATTTTTCAGTTATACAACTATATTTTACGTTATATAACTTATTTATCAGTTATTATTAATAAATGGCTTATTATCAGTTTGTTATTTTTAACCACAGAGGTCGTAAAGGAAACTATCCAAGAGAACATAGAGGTTTTTATTTGACATCCTTAGTGCCCTCTGTGAAAAATCTCTGTGTTCTCTGTGGTTAAAATTTGCCTGCTATGCCACCACCCTACCAAATTTTAACTATAATTGCCATCGAACTTATATATAATACAAAATGCAAGCCCTGCACATTATAAAAATAGGCGGAAACGTAATTGATAACTCAGAGAACCTGCACCGTTTTTTGAAAGATTTTACCGCGCTTGATGGTTACAAGATACTGGTACATGGTGGTGGTAAAGTTGCCACGCAGATCTCGGAGACCATGGGCATAGAAGCTAAATTGGTTGACGGCAGGCGCATAACCGATATTGACACACTGCGTATTGTCACCATGGTTTATGCGGGGTTGATCAATAAAAACATAGTGGCCCAATTACAGCGTTATGGTAATAATGCCATAGGCCTAACCGGTGCCGACGGCGATTTTATCCGTGCCAAAAAACGCCCGGTAAAAACTATTGATTACGGTTTTGCCGGCGACTTGTTCGAGGGATCTATCAATCCGCAAAACATTAGCAAATTGCTTGATGGCGGCTTCACCCCTGTTTTTTGTGCCTTAACGCATGATGGCGAGGGCCAGTTATTAAACACCAATGCCGATACCATTGCTTCGGCACTGGCGGTGGCGTTATCAAAGTTGTATGAAACTACACTTATCTATTGCTTCGAAAAGAAAGGTGTATTGCAGGACATAAATGACGAAGACTCTCTGATAAGAGAGATTAACCCCGAACGTTACGAGAAATTAAAGACCGAGCAGATCATTCATAGTGGTATGCTGCCCAAAATGGATAATGCTTTCACCGCCATATCATGCGGTGTAAAGGCCGTTATCATAGGACATTCTGACGATTTGGGCCAGATAAAAAACAAACAAGGTTTTGGTACACGTTTAAGTAAATAACAATGGAAACACAACAACATATAGCCATTTTAGGCAGCGGTAATATTGGCCTTGCATTGGCTAAAGGATTAGTAAAAGCAGGGATATTTACCCCACAGCAAATTACGCTTACCCGCCGCAATATAGCAGCCTTAGCTGCTTTGGCAGATGAAGGGTACAACGTAACCAGTAACAATGCCGAAGCAGTTACCAAAGCGGATATTGTGGTATTAGCCATCCTTCCGCAGCAATTAAACAAATTACTGGACGAGATAAAACCTGCCGCTAATCAAACAAAACATCTGCTTATTTCTGTAGTATCAGGTGTTAGCTGTCAGGATATCCGCAACCAGCTGGGTTTAGATGTGCAGGTAATACGTGCCATGCCCAACACTGCAATAGCCATTGGCCAAAGCATGACTTGTATTGCTACCGATAATGCCTCTGCAGCTAACGTGAGCCTGGTACTATCGTTGTTTGATACAGTTGGTGTAAGCATTCAGATAAACGAGGAGCTTATGACATCGGCAACGGCGCTTTGCGCTTGTGGTATTGCGTTCTTTTTACGCTCTATAAGAGCTGCATCGCAAGGTGGTACCGAAATAGGTTTCCACGCACATGACGCCCTTAAAATGGCTGCCCAAACTGCCAAAGGTGCCGCGGACTTGTTATTACAATTGGCATCGCACCCAGAGCAGGAAATTGATAAGGTTACATCGCCAAAAGGCTGTACCATAGCCGGCCTTAACGAGATGGAACACAACGGCTTTAGTTCGGCTATGATAAAGGGTATAAAAGTATCTGCAGAAAAAGCCGGCGCGCTTTATAAAAGCGAGTAATCTTATATCAAAAATGTCGTCCTGAGCGAGAGTGAAGGATCTATTCGTAAACATTTCTGTCGGCGCATAGATACTTCCCCCTTGTTCGGCATGACAAAGTTTAAATCTTCGCCATTTTCAAAGCATCAGCAAAGGCGCTTATGATCCGCTGGTTATCCTGCTTCAATAAGGTTTCGTTAACACGGATCTGGGTTGTGCCCTTTTGTGCCCTCAACATTACCTGATACTTATCTGCCAGTGTTTTACTAAACAGCCTGGTATCAACACCTGTAAGTTCCATATTGAAAATATTAGAACCATTTGGTATAGGATTGATCTTCACTCCCGGTAACTTGTTCAATCCCGCGAAAAGCTCTTTTGATTTATCCGCCGACCTTTTCAAGCGATCTTCCAATCCGTTTAAGTTGTGCAACGCCATAGCCGCGTTACCCCAGCTGCTGAAGGTTGTGCCGCCATGTATTTTGATCAGGTGTTCCATGTGGCCTATGGTTTCTTTATCGCCGCATAAAACAGCACCGCCGGCCGCACCCAGGTACTTATAAAGTGATATGTAAACAGTATCAAAGTAAGAGGAGTATTCTCTTAGCGATACCCCATTAAACGCCATTGCCAGGAATATACGCGCACCATCCAAATGCAGCTTATACCCCTTCTCGCGGCACCACGCCGATATCTTCTTGATTTCGTCAAGTGGTACAAACTTACCATCGCACCTGCGTACCGGGTTTTCAATAGCAATAGTGCCTATGCCGCTTTTAAATACTTCGCCCTGGTTGTGATAATTAATTGCTTGCTGCAATTGCTCCAGCGTAAAATGAGCCTCGCCCTGCGCTACGGGTATTAAACGTTTATTAAAAACAGATTGTGCCGAATCGCCCTCATCACGGTAAATATGGCTGGTTTCCTGCACAAATATTTTGGTGTTTTCGCCACTGAGTACAGATATAGCTAATTGATTAGCCATGGTGCCCGATGGCATATAGATGCTGGCGGGCTTACCTGTCATATCAGCAAATTGTTCGCATAGTTGGGCAACTGCCCCACCACCGCCGTAAAAGTCCATTTTTATGGGTTGGGCAGCATTTATTTCCTGTAGCTTGTTAATGTACTCGGTGGGTTGGTAAAATGGCCCGTCATCATTAAAGCTAACGGTTTCATTTGCGGCAGGCTGTAGTTTTTGGTTTTCCTTCGCGAAGGCTTTAGTGGCAATGCCTGGCAAAAGAGTAGGCAAAACCGTTAAACCGGATAGCTTCAAAAAGTTCCTTCTTTTTAAGTCGTTCATTGTGCAGGTAGTTTGGTTTAATATGCTTGATCTAATATAAGGCTTTTGGTGGTAAATGATTATTATTGCGTTAACCATTATACAACAAGCCAGTTATGAAACTAAGACGCGCGCAATACATAAAAGTTACTTTACTGTTAAGCATTATTTTGTTAAGCGCTTTTCAGTTAAATATATCCAAAAAAGTAAATATTGTATTTATGGGTGATAGCATTACCGCCGGCTCCGATAACAAGACCGAAATGCAGCCATCTGTTTATGCGATTGCCTATTTAAAGGACCAAATGAAGATTGATGCTACCCAAAGTAACCAGGGAGTAAGCGGGCATACCACACTTGATTTTTTACCCGGCGAAAATGATTTTAAAAACACTATACAAGCTGCAGACGTTTTTTATACCGATAAAGACGCGCAACTGATGTTTTCGATAATGTTGGGCACTAATGACAGCGCTGTGCAGGGCACCCATGGTGCACCTGTTTCGCCAGAGCAGTATCGTGCCAACTTAAATACCATTATTACTGAACTGCTGAAGCGTTATCCAAACAGTAAAGTGATTATTAACCGCCCTTTATGGTATAGCCCTAATACTCAAAATAACTCTATTTATTTAGCAGAGGGCTTGGCAAGGCTGCAAACTTATTTCCCACAGATTGACTTGCTGGTGAAAAATTATAGCACAATAAACCCCGGCCACGTGTTTTTAGGAGATACACAGGGTTTTGATTACTTTAAGAAAAATTATACAGATGCTGCATTGCATGAACAAGGACGGCAAGGTATTTTTTACCTGCATCCTAACCAGAAAGGCGCTGCCCGTTTAGGAGAACTTTGGGGCAAGGCCATCTACAAGGTGTTGTATAAGTAACGGGCGGGTTAATCCTCTTCGTTAGCTTTTTTCTCGGGTGGGGTTGATACGATCTCGCCAAACTCATTTACGTAAGCCATCATATTATCAAGGTCGCTGCCGTTGGGGTTATCTTTGCGCTCTTGTTTACGTTGTGCTTTGTCCTCTTTCTTTTTCTGGCGGTTCTTTTCCAGTTGTTTTTTCATGAATGTTGCTTGCGATTTAGCCATATTTTTATTGGGGTTTGTGAATAAATAGTTTTTTAGAACAAAAAAGCACCTGCCAATTCAA
>NZ_JAQBOI010000128.1 GCF_028288105.1 Mucilaginibacter sp.
GTAGCCAGGCCCCCCATATAAAATATTGCATAAAGTTCATCAGTATCAAGCGAAACTTAATATTCATACAGTGCCTGGTTTAAATAATTATAGTCAGTTAATTAAAAACGGAAAGTAGTGAAATTAATGTAAAATAGAAAGGGAGAGTTAGTTAATTAGAGGTTAGAGATTAAAGATTAGTTTACCGTGACGGTTAAGCCTGATCTTTAATCTCTAATTAACTAATCTTTTAGCTACGACGCTTTACGGCGGTTCAGCTCATCACGTATTTTAGCGGCTTTCTCGTATGATTCTTCGGTAAGAGCCTCCTGTAACTTGGTTTTTAATTCGTCGATACTTAAAGAGGAGAACCCGTTACCTGAGGTAACCGGCGTTATTTCTTCGGGAGTTTCAGAGATGTTTTCCAGGTAAACAAAGTCATTGCCTTCAATTACTATCCCCGCGCTCGACAGGATAAACTCGTAAGTATAAATAGGGCAATCAAACCTTACCGCTACCGCAATGGCATCAGAGGTGCGGGCATCTATCTCCATAACCTTTTTACCGTCAGAGCAGATGAGCTTTGAGTAAAATATGCCATCAACCAGGTTGTAAATAATAATTTCCTGTACCATGATATGATAGGCTTCGGCAAAACTTTTAAACAGATCATGCGTAAGCGGCCTACTGGGGGTCATTTTTTCAATTTCAATAGCGATGGCCTGTGCCTCAAAGCTGCCTATGATGATAGGCAGCCGCCGCCTTCCGTTAACTTCGCCCAAAACCAGCGCGTACGCCCCTGATTGGGTTTGACTGTAAGATAAACCAACTATATCAAGCTTGATTTTTTTCATGTTATTACCCATCACAACAGCTCCTCTTTACGCTAAGGTTTTATGTTCTTTAATAGCCGCTATTAATTTCGGTACCACTTCAAAAGCATCTCCAACTATGCCATAATCAGCCACTTTAAAAAAAGGAGCCTCGGCATCTTTATTGATGACTACAATAACTTTCGACGAGCTAACACCTGCAAGGTGCTGTATAGCTCCTGAAATTCCTATTGCAATATACAAATTTGGACTGACAGCAATACCTGTTTGTCCAACATGTTCGCTATGCGGGCGCCATCCTGCATCTGATACCGGTTTGGAGCAGGCAGTTGCCGCGCCCAACAGGTCAGCCAGTTCTTCAATCATACCCCAGTTTTCGGGGCCTTTTAACCCACGACCAGCCGATACCACGATCTCTGCATCAGGTAAAGATACTTTATCGGTTGAACGAACAATATCTTTTATCATTTCTTTAAAGTCGGATGCTTTAGCTTCCACATTAAAATCTTCTACCTGCGCAGCAGCACCACCTTCAACCACTTTATAGGAGTTTGGCGTAAGCGCGATAACTTTGTTGGCTGATGTTAATTCAACCACGGCAAATGCTTTACCAGAGAAGGCCGTTTTTTTAACTGTAAACTTACTGCCATTTTGCTCGGGTAGGGCAACAGCACCATCGGCAACACCAGCTTGCAACTTAACACCCAAACGGGGGGCAAGGCCACGGCCACTAAATGAATTGGATAGTACTACTATATCTGCACCATTAACCTTAGCAGCTTCGGCAATTACCGACGCGTAGGCCTGGTTCACAAAGTTCTTTAGTTTATCGTTTGATACATTTAAAACCTTTTCGGCACCATATTTACCCAATGCGGCTAATTCATCAGCAGCTACATTGCCAATAGATATAGCTATAAGGTTTGTGTTATTTTGAGCGGCAATTGCTTTGGCGTAGGATACAGCTTCAAAAGTTGATTTTTTGAATTTACCGCCCGCGTTTTCCGCATATATTAAAACTGACATATTGAAATGTTAATCGTTAAAATCTTTTTAATTTATATAACCCTTGCCTGTGTGTGCAATAGTTCAACCAATTTAGCCGGGTCATCTGCCGAAACCAGGTTAACCTGGCCACGTGGGGCCGGAGTTTCATAACTAATGATCTCTGATAAAGTTTGCACTTCAACAGGCTCAACTACAGCTAAGGGTTTGGTACGGGCACTCATGATACCACGCATGTTGGGTATTTTAGGCTCGGCCACGCCTTCTGCGCAACCTGCCACAAATGGGAAGGGGATGGTTATTACCTCTTTGCCGCCTTCTATCTCGCGCTCTACAGTAGCTTCGGTATCAGCAGCATCTAATTTTTTGATAATAGATACCGACGGGATATCCAATAGCTCGCCCAACATACCAGCTACCTTAGAGCCATTGTAGTCGATAGACTCGCGGCCAGTTAATATCAGGTCAAAAGGGTTCGCTTTAACGTATTCTGCCACCTGATAAGCAACATGCCAGGCATCGTGCGGTTTAGCGTTAATGCGCACGGCATCGGTGGCGCCAATGGCTAATGCCTTGCGGATGGTAGCTTCGGTGTTAACCTCGCCAACGTTAATTACAGTTACACTTCCCTTGCCACCATCCGTTAACTCAATAGCGCGCGCAAGGGCAATTTCATCGTACGGGTTTAATATAAACTGAACACCGTTTGTATTAAATTGCGTGTTGTTATCAGTAAAAGTTATTTTTGTAGTGGTATCCGGAACATTGCTGATACATACCAGTATTTTCATCATTGTTATAATTGGTTTATGTTTTTTACAGGTATTGGTAATTAGGACACTGCAAATTTAGTTAAAAAAGAGAGAGTTTAAAATGGAGATAAGCAGATTAGATAAGCTGTTAGCGTTTATACAGAATGAACCCGAAGATGAATTTTTAAAATATGCGCTGGCTACTGAATACCTGCGACTTAACGATTCTGAAAAAGCCCTGAGCTATTATGAAGACCTAGTGAACAATCACCCAAACTACACCGGTACTTACTACCATTTAGGCAAATTGTATGAAGCCCTTAACCGTAAAGACGACGCAATAAGCACTTATGAGAAAGGTATGGAGATAACAAAAGTCAAACGCGATATGCATGCTTTCTCTGAACTGCAGGCAGTTTACCGGTCGGCAAAAGGTTTTGAGGAAGATGATGACGACTATTGAGGAGAGTCAGGAAGTTAAGAATCAAGAGCCAGGACTTTGGAAAAAGTAAAAGCCCGTTTGGTTAAACGGGCTTTCTTGTATTGATATCTTGATTCTTATGTCTTAATTTCTTGACTCCTCTTAAAAAGGCGGCTCATCCTCTATATCATCCATCCTTGACGGGCGAATGATGAAATTGCTTGGCTTATCAAAATCTTGTGATGGGTTAAGTCCCGCAAATGCATTGTTGCCTTGCGCCGGGAAGCTATCCATACCTTGGTCAAGATCCTGGAATTTAACATACTTGCCTACGAATTTCAATCTTACCTTACCTGTTTCGCCGTTACGGTGTTTGGCAATAATAATTTCACCAACACCTTGCGTAGGGTTGTTATCTTCATCCACATCAAGTCCGTAATATTCCGGTCTATAAAGGAATAGTACCATATCCGCATCCTGCTCAATAGAACCAGATTCACGTAAATCTGATAGCATGGGCCTTTTTGAACCACCCGGCCTGTTCTCAACCGCGCGGCTTAACTGCGATAGCGCGATAACCGGCACGTTAAGTTCTTTAGCTACGGTTTTCAATGCCCTTGATATACTACCAATTTCCTGTTCACGGTTACCGCCGCCTTTACCATCTGCTTTACCCTGCATTAACTGCAAGTAGTCAATGATTATCAGCTGGATATCGTGTTGTGATTTTAAACGGCGGCATTTAGCACGGAACTCAAATATATTAAGGGAGGGGGTATCGTCAATAATTAATGGTGCTGCCTCCAGGCGACCAATTTTTGAGTGGATCTGTTGCCATTCCCATTCTTCCAAAGTTCCCTTACGGATCTTTTCCTGCTCTATCTCGGTTTCACCGGATATCAAACGATTAACCAACTGAACAGACGACATCTCTAAGGAGAACACTACCACCGGTTTTGCAAAATCAACCGCTGCATTACGCGCGCAGGTTAATACGAAAGCTGTTTTACCCATCGCCGGACGAGCCGCGATTATCACCAAGTCGGATTTTTGCCAACACGAGGTCATACGGTCCAGGTAAGTAAATCCTGACGCAACCCCAGTTAGGCCATCTTTTTTATCTTTTAGGGCTTCAATTTCTTTTAAGGTTTCCTGTAGCAGGTCGTCCATCTTACGCGAATCGCGGCGTAAGTTATTTT
>NZ_JAQBOI010000176.1 GCF_028288105.1 Mucilaginibacter sp.
GGAAAACTGATTACTGGCGTCCTTTATTAACCCAAATCCGGTAATTGCTGTAGATGCTATCGGGCTTGTTCCTATGTCACCAATTATTGTAGTGACGCCAGTGGTTGAAATACCAGTTGATGTCAGAATCGTAAAATTACCGGCTGTTCTAAGATTTATTGGTGCTGGGCTAACGGCAAGCCCTACGGTACCTAAAGCTTTACTTGATGTGAATGAATTATCTGTTGTCGGGTTTTGATTTTCTTTGCTACATCCCGCTATAAATACAACAATTAGTAATAGAAATGGCCAAATGCGACTGAATAATTTAGAAGAGGTAGGGGTTTTACACACTTGGGTACTGTTCTTAATCAAATTGTTTTTTTTACTCATGATATATAATAGTGATTTTTAAATTTTTAACATCACCATGAGTAATACAATGCAAAGCAAGTGCCCCCTATTTAAAATGTGTGTTTTATAAAGGCGTTTATATTAACACTTTTCCATCCCTTTAACTATGAAATGACTTGAGAGCGTATAGGAATATTTAATTAAAATAAATAAAAATTTATGATTAGTTAACCTGATATGAATAATACATAAATGACTTTATGATTAGTTTAAAGGAATATACTGTAGCCTGTTAACTAACTATTCCTTAATATTATAATAATTAGACACAAAAAAGCCAGAGTAAGAACTAAAAATTAGAACCTACTCCGGCTTATATTCAGCGCCGGGGTTAAACCGGAATGATTATTCAGCTTTTGGTCGGTGTTATCACCACATTATTATTCCCCTCTTTTCAAACCAAACTTCTCGATCTTACTGTAAAGGTGGCTTCTCTGTATATCAATGTCGTCAGCAGTTTTTGATACGTTCCAGTTATTTTTTTCCAGTTTAAATTTAATGTACTCGCGTTCAGCATAGTCCTTATATTCCTGAAAGTTGGTAAACTGGTCAAAATCTGTTTGCGGTGTTGCAGCAGCGGCTATAGCGGTTGCCGGTGCCGATGGGTTGGCAAACGCCTTAACATCGTTATCGGTAATGGTTTTATCACTCAGGATAATTAAACGCTCCACCATATTGCGTAGTTCACGGATGTTACCCGTCCATGGTAAGGCTTTAAGGGCATCTAAAGCGGCATCAGAGATCTTCTTTACCGGCATACCATACTCATTGCAGATCTCGTCTAAAAAGCATTGTGTAAGCAGGCCAATATCATCTCGGCGTTCGGTAAGTGGTGGTACATGTATCAGTATAACACTTAAGCGGTGGTATAAGTCCATACGGAAGTTACCGGCCTCAATTTCTTTAAGCAAGTCTTTATTTGTTGCCGCTACAACACGTACATCTACATCAATTTCTTTTTCGCCGCCTACACGGGTAATCTTGCTTTCCTGTAAGGCACGCAACACCTTAGCTTGTGCAGACTGGCTCATATCGCCAATCTCATCCAGAAAAAGGGTGCCGCCGTTGGCAGATTCAAACTTACCTATACGTTGTTTTATAGCCGATGTAAATGAACCCTTTTCGTGACCGAACAGTTCGCTCTCGATCAATTCCGAAGGGATAGCCGCGCAGTTCACTTCAATGATAGGGCCGTTAGAGCGGTTTGATTTTTCGTGCAGCCAGCGGGCAACAAGTTCTTTACCACTACCATTGGCACCGGTAACCAGTACACGGGCATCTGTAGGGCCAACACGTTCTATGGTTTCTTTTATTCTTAAAATAGCTTGCGACTCACCCAAAATAGGGCGCACTTTTGATACTTTACGCTTTAATACCTTGGCTTCAACAACCAAACTCCCGCGGTCGAGCGCGTTACGTACGGTAATAAGTAAGCGGTTCAGATCAGGTGGTTTTGATATAAAATCGAACGCGCCTTTTTTGCTGGCCTCAACAGCGGTTTCAACCGTGCCGTGGCCGGATATCATAATGAAAGGAAGGTCGGGTTTAATAGCAAGCCCCTCGGTAAGTACTTCCATACCATCCATGCGGTTCATTTTAATGTCGCACAGTACCAGGTCGAAATCGTTTTTACGAATAAGCTCCAGGCCGTCTACACCATTATCTACATCCTCAACAATATAATCCTCATATTCTAATATCTCTCGCAGGGTACTACGGATAGACCGTTCATCATCAATTATTAAAATTTTTGCCATATGTTTTAAACTGAAAAAAGGGTAGAATATTTAAGAGGCTAATATATAAATTGTATAGTATATTACACACTTTTAATTTATTAGAAAAAAAAATAACCCCTTACTGTAAACAGCAAGGGGTATATTGTACAGCAGCAAATCTGTAAGCCGGGTTTTGTACTCCCCAAGGGGAACTTCTATCATTAATCTGGCCCTGCCATTGCTGACAGGTTCAATCAACCTACCCATTCTGACGGCCGACTAATCGACACGGAAGCGAGCAGCTCCACTTTCAGAACCTATTTGGTTTTTCAACTCCTGAGGTTTACCGCGATCCCGGTCGCCCGGAAAAGCCGTGAGCTCTTACCTCACGTTTTCACCCTTACCTCTAATAAATTAAAGGCGGTATATTTTCTGTGGCACTTGCTGTCGCCCGCTGCGGGCGCCTTCCCGTTAGGAAGCAGGATGCTCTATGTTGCCCGGACTTTCCTCCGCAGAACAAGCCTGCAGCGATAGAACGTTTTGCAGGTGTAAAGATAGGAATTTAGTCGGGAAGTCTGTAAAGACCGAAAGTCCGTAAGATAACAAGGATAAAAAAACAACTTTCGGACTATTTACACTTCTCCAAATCCACATTCACTTCATCAACCGTAATAGTCCCCATTTTGTTACCGAATGAATTACCTATATAGGTGAGCACCTCGGCAATATCAATGGCCGGCATATCAACATTAGCGGGCATAGCGCCTTCATAGGCCTTGCCGTTTATGGTAGTAATGGTTTCTTTTATGCCGTACTTTACAAAACAGGCCAATTGGGCTTTATTTTTCTTAAGGTAAGCCGTATCGGTAAGCGGGGGGATAAGGTTAGATAAACCTTCGCCTTTTTCCCCATGGCAGTTCTGGCATTTAGCCTTATATACCAGGGTACCGCTGCCGTAGTAACGTTTATATTCCTGCTCAGCTTCGCTTTGGCATGATACAATTATCACACAAAGCATTATTGTAATAAAAGCGATTACCTTTAATTTCATTATTGTGCTATTTCGGTGTTAACCTCGGCACGCAATATTTTGATATCACCAATCATTTTGGCAACCTGCTTTTCATCGGTACCGTCGTAGTAACCGCGTATGCGTTTCTGCTTATCAACCAATACAAACCATCCCTGGTGAACATAACCACCGGGTGTACCATCATCTTGCTTTACAGCTACCAGGTAGTCTTTTTGGCCCAAATCATAAGTTTGTTCTTTATTGCCTTGCAATAACCACCAGCTATTACCGCTGATGCCCAGTTTATCGGCATATTTCTTCATCACAGCAACACTATCGTGTTTAGGATCTATAGTGTGCGATATGATCTTAAAATCTGGTACGTTCTTAAACTCGTTATAAACGGTAAGCATATTGCGGTGCATTATTGGGCAGATAGAAGGGCAGGTGGTGAAAAAGAAATCGGCCACGTAAATATCACCCTTCAGGCTTTTTTGTGTAATGCTATCGCCATATTGGTTCACAAACTTAAAATCGGGTATGGTTTGATAAACGGTGTCGGTTACCTGTTTGCCATTAATGGTTTTTGTTACGGCATCGCGGTTACCCATAATAGGTAGCCTGGGTTTATCGGCATCGTTAAACTTACAGGCAGTAAATGCTAATGTAATAAGGACTAATCCCGCGAATTTTTTCATTTGATTTTGTTTTGTTTAATAAACTTGCTTGCATCTGCTACAACAACGTTAAAATTGCTGTCGATAGCATTTATCTCTTTCTTTTGACTGGTTAGGTAGGTCATTATTTCTTCGTGGCTTTTACCTTTGTTTTCGGCATCAAAATTATGCATCCAGTTTTCCATATTGGTATCAGCGCTATCTAAAGCCTTGCTATGTTGCGTAGCTACAGCAGTAATTTCGGGCGATCTGTTTTCCTTTATCAGCGTATCCAGCTGCATTTTGTTGATCATTATCAGCTCTTCTTTACCCATTACACGGTCGTGCACTTTAATAACTTCGTCAAGAAGGTCTTTCTCTTGTTTCTTTTTATCGGTACAGCTAAATAATACAAAGCTTAAAAATAGGGCGGCAATTATTCTTTTCATCGTTATTAATTATGAGTATTATAGGGCTTGGTTTAAGTTTCTGATATAAAGTATATAATCTGATGCAGGCAGTTCGGCTCCGGCCATTTTAAGGTGTTGCCCAATTTGAGCCCGGTGATGTGTGCCGTGGTTTACCAAATGAGCGAGTATATCGCTCAGCGTATTTTCAAATTGACCTATCGAGTTTTTGTAGGTGATCTTTTTATCGAAATCTTGCGGCTGCAAAGTTTCCAGGTAAGCTATAATAGCCTCATGATTTTCATCAATAATGTTAATAAACTCATCGGCAGGCCATTGGGGCCATAGCGGTGTAGTAGGAGCTGGCTGGCCCGTACAACGCTTTAACCAGGTTTGTTGCGCTACCAACAGGTGGGACATAATATCCAGCGATTTGCCCGATATTCCGGTTTCCAAGATAAGATTAGCTATTTGCGTGTTAGCAAACCGGTCATAATTAAACAGGCTTATAAAGTAGCTTTTCATAGGTTGTAAAAGTAAACATAAGCGCTTTAATTCATGAAAAATTTAGGTGGATTTGACTAAATATGTTTAACCATGTAAAACCATGACACAAAAATGATGTTAACAATTAAATAACCCTGTACTCATTATAAGTACACATAGCTGCCATACATTTGAATAAACATAAACTAAGCACCATGAAGATCATCACAAAATTAGTTGCCATAGTAAGCGACTTTCGCGAGTGGTTGTTTTTAAAAAGCATGCGCTCGTCATTCATGCACTAAGATTTTTAAAGTAGCGCTTTATTTATACAATAATAATGTACATTTTGGGCTTTGCATCAGCTCAAATTAATGGATACAGATAACCTGAATATACTTCTTTCTAAACAACTTTTTGGCGATGATTTTGCCTGGGGGGTTTCTACGGCTGCCCTGCAAATTGAGGGCTCGTGCAATGCCGATGGCAAAAGCCCATCTATATGGGATACTTTTAGTTCAAAAAAAGGGAAAATACTTAATGGCGATAAGCCTGCAATAGCCTGCGATTTTTATAATCGTTACGAGCTGGATATTGACCTTGTTAAAGAACTCAATATACCTAATTTCCGTTTTTCTATAGCCTGGAGCCGCATTTTGCCTGATGGTACCGGCCGTGTTAATCAGGCTGGTATCGATCATTATAACCGGGTTATAAATTACTGCCTTAAACAAGGCATTGAACCATGGGTAACCCTCTACCACTGGGATTTGCCGCAGGTACTTGAAGACAGAGGCGGCTGGACAAACCGCGAGATTGTTAATTGGTTTAGCAATTTTGCGACTATTTGCGCTCAAAACTTTGGCGACAGGGTAAAGTACTGGATGGTAATGAACGAGCCTGCTGTATTTACCGGTGCCGGTTATTTCCTGGGGATACATGCCCCGGGAAAGATAGGTCTGCGCAACTTTTTGCCTGCCATACATCATGTTGTTTTAAGTATAGTTGCAGGCGCCAGGATATTACGCAAGCTTGTGCCCGATGCGCAAATAGGTAATACCTTCTCCTGTTCGCATATTGAGCCTTATGCCGATAAGCCCAAACACATTAATGCCGCGAAACGTGCCGATGCATTAATAAACAGGTTATTTATTGAACCAATTTTAGGTTTGGGATATCCCACAGATGAGGTTACGGCCTTAAAAGGGATATATAAATATCACCAGCCCGGCGATGAAGATAATATTAGTTTCGATTTCGATTTTATTGGTATACAAAACTATACGCGCGAGATTGTTAAATACTCATTTTTTACACCCTACATTGGCGCCAGCCTGGTAAAAGCCGAAAAACGTAATGTAGAACTAACCGATATGAAATGGGAAGTATACCCACCGGCCATATACCATATGCTGAAAAAGTTTAACGCTTATCCGCAGATAAAAAAACTGATCATTACCGAAAATGGTGCCGCTTTCCCAGATGAAGTAGTAAATAATCAAATTGAAGATGCCAAACGGGTTAAATACCTGCAAACACACTTACAGCAAGTATTAAAGGCCAAGCAGGAGGGGTGTAAGGTTGATGGTTACTTTGTGTGGACCTTAACCGATAATTTTGAATGGGCCGAAGGTTATCACCCACGATTTGGATTGGTACACATTGATTTTGAAACGCAGCAACGTATTATTAAATCATCAGGCCATTGGTACGCTAACCTGTTGGGGTAGGTCGGTTGGCATATTATGCCCGGCCAGCCGCAAACTGATAAAAAAGGTGGTGCCTATATCAGTATCACTCTCAAACCAGATCTTACCGTTATGCTTTTCCATTATTTGGTTGCAGATGGACAGGCCCAAACCAAAGGATTTCTCTCCTGATGTACCCGGCCTTTGCGCGCTGGTAAACATGTTAAACACCTGATCTTTTAACTTATCGGGTATGCCAATGCCTTTATCTTTTACTGCAATAATTATTTTTCCATTGATCTCGGCAACCTTCACATAAATAATGCTCGAAGTAGGGCTGAATTTGATGGCATTACTAATTAAATTACTTATAACCCGCCATATCTTTTCCCTGCTAATGTGCAGTTCTTGCTGTTTATCTAAAGTTTCCAGCAATATCGTCTGGTCCTTTTCGGCAGCTTTAAAACGAAGTAGCTCTACGCTGTTGCTCACCAACGAATTGATCTCTACCGGCTCTAATTTTAACTTAACCGATGTAATATTTGTAGCCTCTAATATTTCGTTGATCAGTTCGAGCGAGTTATAGGAAGTTTCTTTTACGAGGTTAATAAGTTCCTTTTGATCCGCAGTATATTCATCAGCGGCCATCATAGTGGTTAATGATGCTATACCACCAATAGGGTTACGCAGGTCATGGGCAACAGTACGCAAAATGCGGTCTTTTTCCTGGCTGCTAATGTTTAGTTCGTTTAAAGCCTTTTCTAAAATACTGTTTTGTTCGTTTATCTGCTGGTTTAACACATTTACGGTTTGCACATCATTTTTTGACCGTTTCCAGTTACGATAAACCAGGAAGACTATAATCAAAGCCATAGCGGCAAAAAAGATGCTTACGTATAAGTAAATAACCTGTAGCTTATTATCGTTACTTAACGTGTCAATTTCGTGCTGTTTTTCATAATTGGCCAACTGCTGGTTCACATCGGTTTCCATTAACAGGCCTGCCCTTTGTAAAAGCGAATCTTTCAATACATTATAACGCTGTATATGTGTAATGGCCTTTTTTAGCTCATTCTTCTTTACATAATAATTGCCTATTAAGCGGTAATAATCTGCCTCAGCATCCGGGTTCTTAACTGTATCCAGCTGATTGCGAAGCTTGCGCAGTAAATCATATAACAAATCATCCTGATTGGTTGTCAAATATAACTGGCCCAGTTTTACTTCAGATAATTCTGCATCATGGTTATCATAGCCTTTTTGCAGGTTTATAGCAATACTTTTCTTTAAAAGAGCAATTGCTTCAGCATTTAAACCTTTTTGAACATATGACTCAGACATATTGCCATAAACCACCCCGCGGGCCATATCTAAATGCAACTTCTTTTCAGGGAAGTTTTTGGCATTTTCATCAATCAGTTTTAGGGCTTTATCAAAATATACAATGGCACTATCATTTTCATTATTATGCTTATAACTTATACCAATGTTATCCAAAAGCTCCTGATTGCGATAAAAGCCTACAAAATCGGGCTTTGCATTCAGGGTTTCGGTTTGGTTGGTTTTATAACTGTCTTTAAAATAATTAGCGGCAAGCTTATAATGGCCTTTTTTGTACATGATCATACCCATGCGATAGGTATAATCGGCAAGTGCCCTTAAATTCACATAGTTTTTACCGGTAAGGTACCCCTGATAATAAGATTGGTAAGCATCAGTAAATTGCTTCAATTCAAAATACGCGTCGCCACGGGCAAAGTTGGCCTCAGCAAAATTCATTGAATACTGCTTGGGGGTTACACTGCTTTTAGCCATGGCAAGCATGCTATCGGCATAGAGGAGGCCCTTATCAAAATTGAATTTTAGTTTTTGATAATAAAGGTAGTTAAAAGCGTAAAAGCGGAAACGATCATTAATGGTAGGGTTGGGCAGGCGGCGAAATGCCGAATCCATAAAATGCATACTCCCATCAATATTGTTTTGCGCCCAAATCTTATCTGCCTGTGTTTGTACAGCTAAATACTCATCAGAATATTCTCCTGTATCTTTACGGGTGTTTTTTTGGCTGCACGAAGCTAAAATTATCAGAAAAGCATAAAGCCAAACATGCCTTGTTGAGATTTGGACAAGATGGTCTTTAATATGTTTCAAGGTCAGTGAATAAGGTGTTGCAACAAATATAATACTCGCGAACTACTTCTTATCACTTATAGCTATATTTTACTATAATTTATTTAAAAGCATTTTCGCCCGTAACATCCATCCCAGTAATTAAAAGATGAATATCATGTGTACCTTCATACGTAATTACCGACTCAAGGTTCATCATATGTCGCATTATTGGATATTCTCCTGTAATTCCCATACCACCCAGCATTTGGCGGGCTTCGCGGGCTATAGTTATTGCTACCTCAACACTGTTACGTTTAGCCATTGATATTTGAGCGGCAGTAGCACGCCCTTCGTTCTTTAAAGTAGCCAAACGCCAAACAAGTAACTGGCCTTTGGTTATTTCGGTTATCATTTCGGCCAGCTTTTTTTGCTGTAACTGGAAACCTCCAATAGGCCTGCCAAACTGTACGCGCTCTTTTGAATAGCGCAGGGCGGTATCGTAGCAATCCATTGCAGCGCCTAATGCTCCCCATGCAATACCATAACGTGCCTGATTTAAACAACCCAATGGGCCTTTTAAGCCAGATACATTTGGCAATATATTTTCTTTAGGTACTTTAACATTATCGAAAACCAATTCGCCGGTGGCAGACGCCCTGAGCGACCATTTATTATGTGTTTCTGGCGTGGTAAATCCATCCATACCACGCTCAACAATAAGCCCGCGTATTTTTCCTCTTTCATCTTTAGCCCAAACAATGGCGATATCAGCAAAAGGGGAGTTAGAGATCCACATTTTAGCGCCGTTAAGAAGGTAATGATCGCCGGCATCTTTTATATTGGTAACCATACCACCCGGATCTGAACCATGGTCGGGTTCGGTAAGGCCAAAGCAGCCCATCAATTCGCCCGAAGCTAATTTGGGCAAATATTTAAGTTTTTGTTCTTCGCTGCCATAGGCATATATAGGGTACATTACCAACGAACCCTGTACCGAAGCAGTTGAACGGATCCCAGAGTCGCCACGTTCAATTTCTTGCATAATAATGCCATAAGCCATATAATCTAACCCCGCACCGCCGTATTCAACCGGGATAGTTGGGCCAAATGCACCTATCTCAGCCAAGCCTTTTAATAATTGTTTGGGGAACTTAGCTTTTTGAGCGTAATCCTCAATAATCGGGCTCACTTCTTTCTTCACCCAATCGCGTACACTTGCGCGTATTAGTTTGTGCTCTTCAGATAAAAGCTCGTCTAAAAGGTAATAGTCTGGTGCTTCAAAAAGATCGGTCTTAGCCATTGCATTATAAATTGGTTGCTCAAATATAGAGCATTAAATGGGAGTTAAACAAAGCCTAAATCGTTGTTTTTGAATACCACAAGGCACTTTATGCCAAAAAGTGGGTTTAAACTGTTTAAACATATTTTTTACAGGAAATCTTTTTTTGAGAAAGTTTAGTAAGCCTCACCCCAGCCCTCTCCAAAGGAGAGGGGGTAAGAAAATTTTTAAAGTCCTCTCCTTTGGAGAGGATTTAGGTGAGGCTATTAAACGTCCAAATATTCCACTACTTTTGAAACATGATAAAAGTAGCTTTAGAAGGCGCTGAGTTTTATGCTTACCACGGGTTTTATCCCGAAGAACAGATAATAGGCACCCGTTTTTTGGTAGATGTACAAGTTAGTTTTACGGCCGAAACAGATATAGAAAAAGATAATTTACACAATACCGTAAATTATGAGGTACTATACGCCATTATTGAAGAGGAGATGAAGCATACCCGTAAGGTGATAGAAAGTGTAGCACAGGCTATACTTAACCGCATTAAAACACAGTTTAATTTTATAGATACCGCTGAGGTTATCATAAAAAAACAGAACCCGCCGTTTAGCGGCCCAATTAAACAATCTGTTATTACGCTCAGTTATCATAAATAACATTGCCATGACCTATAATAAAATTACTGCAGATATACTTTCTCAGCTAACCACAATCGTTGGGGTTGATGAGATCCTGACCTCGAAAGCAGAAATTGAGAATTACAGCCACGATGAAACCGAGGACCTGGTTTACTACCCCGAGGTTGTTGTAAAACCGCAAACTGTTGAACAAGTTTCGCAGTTGATGAAACTTTGTAATGAGCATTTGATACCCGTAACGCCGCGTGGTGCAGGCACAGGTTTGGCCGGTGGTGCATTGGCTGTAAAGGGTGGTTTACTGATATCTATGGAACGCTTTAACAAGATCCTGGATATTGATGAGCAAAACCTGCAGGCTAGCGTTGAACCGGGTGTTATTACCGAGATATTTATTAACGCTGTCGCCGAAAAGGGTTTGTTATACCCGGTTGACCCGGCAAGTAAGGGCAGTTGCTTTATTGGCGGCAATGTAGCCAACTGCAGTGGCGGGCCAAGGGTGGTAAAGTATGGCACCATTCGCGATTATGTATTGAATTTAGAAGTTGTTTTGCCATCCGGCGATATTATATGGACGGGGGCTAATACCTTAAAATATGCATCGGGTTATAATTTAACGCAACTGCTGATAGGATCGGAAGGTACACTGGGCATTGTTACCAAAATAGTTACCAAATTGATCCCCAAACCAACACTCGATGCTTTAATGCTGGCGTCGTTTAGTACCAATGAGGATGCCTGCGCGGCAGTATCTGCCATATTTAGGGCCGGTGTAGTGCCATCTGCGCTGGAGTTTATGGAAAGGCGAGGTATTGAATGGGTGATAGAACATGACGGCATTACCTTCGACCTGAAGGATGGGATAGGGGCTTTCCTGCTGATTGAAGCCGATGGCACCAACCAGGATGTGATATTTGCCGACTGCGAAAAGATAAACGAAGTTTTAGAACAGCATAATTGCCAGGATGTATTGTTTGCAGATTCATCGGCACAAAAGGAAGAGCTTTGGCGCATCAGGCGTACCATGGCGGTATCGGTAAAATCAAACTCTGTTTACAAAGAAGAAGATACCGTAGTACCCCGTGCCGCTTTGCCGCAATTGATAAAAGGTATCAAAGATATTGGCGCCAAATATGGCTTTGAATCTGTTTGTTACGGCCACGCAGGCGATGGCAACCTGCACGTGAACATAGTAAAAGCAGGTATGAGCGATGCCGACTGGAACAGTAAACTGAAAGATGGTATTACCGAAGTTTTTGAATTAACTATTGCCTTGGGCGGAACGTTATCCGGCGAACATGGTATTGGGCTGGTGCAAAAGAACTATATGCCGCTAAAATACACACCAATGCATTTTGCCATTTGGAAAGGCATTAAAGCCATTTTTGACCCGAATGGGATTTTGAATCCGGGGAAGATATTTTAGTAGTTTAAAATAAACGGAATCCATAATCGTAATGATACTCTTTGGGAGGCGATAAACATTTATCGAATTGAAAATTCTTATACTCAAATTTCACCTCACAATTTTTAGTTGTGTCGTTATCTATTTTTTCTTCCACATGTTTGATAAATATCGGAATCGTGCTGTATTCATAAAGCTGATACGTATGTAAGGGGCCGCCAGAAAACCCCTGATCCCGAATGTAATTTATCTTGTAATTACCTACTTTCCATTCCTTTTCGACATGAACAACACCAGCCATCGATAAAAGTCCAACAAATAAAAATAAGCCGGCAGCCATGCTTATTGTACATACTGCAATGTTCGTCACGCTGCTTTCAACAATAATATTTAAGTAAGAAAGTAAACATGCTGCTATGACGTAAAACAATATTATAGAAACTATATCGATAATATATGAATACCCAAATAACACAGGTAAGAAAAAAACTGCAGCACTTAAAAGTATTGATAATTTTAACTTTTTGGATGCGAATTTCGCAATTAGCCATCCAGCTAAAGGAAGTAAGAATATTAAGAATACAATTAATTTATGTTGGAATATATAATACATAATATCAATTCGTATTCAATATCAACCTCGGCTCATCATAATCAATCATTTTATTGCGGCCTTCTTTGGGGATAGAGATAGATTTATTTGTGGCGTAATCATAACTGATACATACCGTTTTACAGGTAGTGCATATTTCCTGGCCTTTGTCTGTTGTTTTGGTAAGCACATGCATCACGTCAAAACTGCTGTTGCCAATGCGGGTAACCCGCACATAGCACACCAGTGTATCATCGATGGTGACGGGCTTTAAATAATGTATTTCTGAACGGCCAATTACTATCCCAATTTCTTTTAAATTCCAGTGGGCAACATCGCGCCAGTAATTGAAACGGGCAACTTCAAAATACGTAAGATACACCGCGTTGTTTACATGTCCCCTTGCATCAATATCCGAAAAACGGATAGCTATATCGGTCTTGAATTTATAATCAGTTAGTTTTTCAGCCATGGTGCGACATTTTGTCTGTTAAAAATAAACGAACAAGACATATTGTCTTGCTTATTCATCAAAATATGTGTTGGTACAACAGTTGAATATAAGCTTACGAAGTTAATAAAAACAAAAACTTAAGGAGATATAAACCATGACATTAGTAAAATTTAACAACGGACTAAAAAACAACGCTCATCCATTCTTTAACGATGTATTTGATTCATTATTGAATGATTCATTTATTGGCGACAAATTAGTAAGCCGCGTACCAGCAGTTAACATTGCCGAAAACGATAACGAATTCCACATTGAGTTAGCTGTACCGGGCTTAAAGAAAGAAGATTTTAAGATCAACCTGGATAAAAACATCCTAACCATATCTGCCGAAAAGAAAACAGAAAACACTGCCGAAGCTAAGAAATACAGCAAACGCGAATACAGCTACAGCTCGTTCGTAAGGTCATTCACCTTGCCAGATTCTGTAGATCATTCAAAAATTGAAGCTGATTACACCGACGGAATATTGAAACTAACCGTAGCAAAAAGACAAGAAGCTAAATTTCAATCAAGAGAAATAGCTGTAAAATAATTAATTTTTCATAAGTTGGTTTAGTTAAAGGCCGCTTCCTTAACAGGGGCGGTCTTTTTTATTGTAGATTTTAGATATACGATTTTAGATTCCTATATAGGTAGCATCCAAATCGTAAATCTAAAATCACATATCGTAAATCCAATTACGCCCTCATATTTATATACTGTACCGGCTGGCCAAAATCTTCGGTGCGGCAAAGGCTTATAACCGCTTGCAGGTCGTCAATCTTTTTGGCGGTAACACGCACCTGGTCGTCCATAATAGATGCCTGCACTTTAAGGCCGCTGTCTTTTATCTTCTTAACTATCTTTTTGGCGGCTTCTTTATCAATACCCTCTTTAATTTTTATCTCCTTGCGTATCATATTGCCAGATGCGTATTCGTCCTTGCCAAAATCAAGCGCTTTTGGGTCCAGGCCCTGCTTTACCATGCGGCTTATTATCGAATCCTGGATGGCTTTAAGGCGCATATCATTTTCGGTAACAATAGTAACCTCGTTGGTTTTTTTATCCAGGTCTATAGTGCTTTTAGAGCCATTAAAATCGTAACGGTTCAGTATTTCCTTTTTTGCAACGTTGATAGCGTTATCCAGTGTTTGTCCGTCTATCTTGCTTACTATATCAAATGAAGGCATAATATTGGTTTTTGTAATTGGTACAAAGCTAATGTAAGATTTGCATAAGCCGTAAATAATTAATGGGGATATTTGGCTTTACATTCAAAACACATTAATATACCAATAAGTTAATATAAACTTAACAAATAAATAAGCAGTTTTGTAACTGTAGCTGTAAATTACGGCACATTTCTATGGATACTAAAAACATTCCTTTAATTAACAGGGAGATTAGCTGGTTATATTTTAACGACAGGGTGCTGCAGGAAGCTGCCGACCCAACCGTGCCCCTTATTGAAAGAATAAAGTTCCTGGCCATATTTTCATCCAACCTGGATGAATTTTACCGTGTAAGGGTAGCCACGCTTAGTCGCCTAAGCAACCTGAACGAAAAGGCTAAAGAGATATTAGGCTACAACCCCAAAAAAATATTAGGCCAGATAAAAACCACAGTTGTAAAGCAGGAGAAGAAATTTCATAACCTTTACGAAAACATAATTGTAAAGCAGCTTGCCGAAGAAAAGATCTTCATCCTGAATGATAAGCAACTAAACGTAACCCGTGGCGAGTTTGTGAAAAGCTTTTTCAGAGACAAGTTGCTATCTACACTGGTACCTATTATGCTGGATGATAACCTGCCGCTGCCCGAGCTGCGCGACAGGGCTATCTACTTTTTTGTAAGGCTTACCAAAAATAAAAAATCGCGTTATGCACTTATCGAATTTCCGGATAACCTGTCGAGGTTTTTGGTGCTGCCTGAAACGAATAAACTGAAATTTATTATCCTGCTGGATGATATTATAAGATATAACCTGGAAGACATCTTCTTTATTTTCGACCACGATTCTATTGAAGCCTACTCTTTGCAGCTTACCCGTGATGCAGAGCTTGATCTGGATAAAGAAGTTAGTGTAAAATTTGTTGACGCGCTAAGTAAAAGCCTCCAAAAGCGACGTAAAGGTAAGCCCATGCGTTTACTATATGATAGTGAAATGCCGCCGGATATGGTTGGTTACCTCATGAAGAAAATGAGGTTGGAAAAAGGCAGTCTTATTCCGGGTAACCGCTATCATAACTTCAAAAACTTTATATCATTCCCTAATGTAGGGCGGACAGATCTGGAATATAAAAGGAATACAGCTTTACCGGTTGCAGGCTTATCGTTTGGTAAGAGTTTAATGGAGCTGATAGCTAAGAAAGATTTTCTGATCAGCACGCCATACCAATCGTTTGATTATGTGATCCACTTTTTACGCGAGGCCGCTATCGATCCAAAAGTAAAAGAGATAAATATTACGGTTTACCGCCTGGCCGAAAACTCAAAAATCATCCACGCGTTGATAAATGCCGCTAAAAATGGCAAAAAGGTGAATTGCCTTGTTGAGCTGCGCGCCCGTTTTGATGAGCAAAACAATATTTTTTGGAGCAACAGGCTCGAAGAAGAAGGGGTAAACGTACTTTACGGTATCGATGGCTATAAGGTACACTCTAAAATTTGCCTGGTTACCCGTATGGAAAAAGGCAAACCGGCCCATTATGCCTGCTTATCTACCGGGAACTTTAATGAAAAAACAGCTGCGATATATGCCGATCATACCATACTTACCGCTAATAAAAAAATAACGGTTGACTTGGTGGCCGTTTTTAAAGCTTTAAACAGAAACGTTTTACCAAAAGGTTTAAAAACGCTTATTGTATCGCCAATTGATTCGCGCCCGGCTATTTATAAGCTGATAGATAACGAGGTGAAATTTGCAAAGGCCGGTAAAAAGGCCTACATGATATTTAAGATGAACAGCCTTGCCGATGAACAGCTGATAAACAAGCTTTATCAGGCCAGCAATGCAGGGGTGAAGATAAAACTCATTATAAGGGGTATGTGCTGTTTAATAGCAGGGCAGAAAGGCTTTAGCGAGAACATAGAAGTAGTTAGTATAGTAGATAAGTACCTTGAACACGC
>NZ_JAQBOI010000200.1 GCF_028288105.1 Mucilaginibacter sp.
CGATATGGTAAAGCGTTTCTCTTTAGTAAAATCGAACCGGGTAAATAACTTGCCCGACAATATACTTAAAGACAACATAATACCCAGTACGCTCAGGAAAACGGTATTAATAAATTTCTTTCCTGCCTGCCTGTTCAGCACAAACAACGTAAGCCAGATAAATAGGGTGGCTAAAACAATAAAATATATCAGATCGCGGGTATCTAACACGCCTCTGCTTATTGATTGATAATGCTCTGTAATGCCCAAACTTTGCAAGCCAAGGTTTTGCAGGGATAGTATGGAACTTAATGAATCGAACCCGCTATAGAAGAAGAAACACAGGAAAACCGCTATAGTAAATGCGATAACCTGGTTCTTACTTACCGATGAGGCAAACAAACCAATAGCCGCGAATGACGCCCCTAACAAGAACAAACCGATATAAGACCCTATAACCGCACCTGTATCTATGTTACCTTGCGGCGTACCCAATGTGTGAACACTAAAATAATATACCAGGGTTGGCGCTAATGCAAAAAGCACTATTGCTACCCCGGCAAAGTATTTACCAAGTACTATTTGTATGTCGGTTAACGGGCGGGTAAGTAAAAGTTCGAATGTGCCTTCTCTCCTCTCCTCGGCAAGTGAGCGCATGGTAATAGCAGGTACCAAAAACATAAACAAGTATGGCGCGGTACTAAACAGGCTATCTAAACCGGCATAACCGTAGGCCAATATACTGGTATCTGGGAATACCCATAAAAATAGCCCTAAAACAAGCAGGAAAACCCCAATAGTTATATAAGCCACCAGCGAACTGAGGTAGGTTGTTATTTCTTTCTTGAGTATGCTGAACACTTTATAAGAATTGTAATGATAAACGCCCGAAAATACGATTATTGTGCAGCAATACTAAAATGATGCTAAACAAAAAAGCCCGGGACAATATCCCGGGCTTTTCAATTATTTAGGCTTATTTAGAAACCGTATGCTATACGTACGCCTACCTGGCTAATGGTTCCGTCATGTGACCAGCCTTCGTAACGAACGCCGATATCAAAACCGCCCTCAAGGGCATAACCAATGCCCGGGGCATAAGCAAATGCTGTACCTCCACCACTTTCGGTGCTAAAAACAGCACCTAACTGGCCTTCACCATAAAAGCCTTCGTTAAAAAAGTATTTGATACCGGCTTTCAATGGCACAAAACCGCTTGAACCGCCACCAAAGTCATCTTTAATTTTAAAAGAAGTATAACCACCAGATAAAGTGAACATAGTGCTGGTTGCAATAGGCAATTCATACTTTAATGAGCCGCCCAGGGCTACACTGTAAACATCTTTCGCATCACCTAAAGGGATACCACCTTCAAAGCCAATACTAAACCTTGATTTGTCTGATTGTGCAAATGTTGTAAATGTTGTACCACCTACAATTGCTAATAACAGTAATAATTTTTTCATGATTTTAGTTATATAAGGTTGATAATTAGGAACAAACATAAATTTACAACAAATATTCAACGCCATTTGTTTAAAAAACGAACAAAAAGCGAACAAAAAAGCCCGGAGAAATATCCCCGGGCTTTTTATAAAATTAAAATTAATTAGAAACTGAAAGCTAAACGGGCAGCAACCTGGCTAACAGTACTCCCACTCATTGACCAGCCTTCGTAACGTACACCAAGATCTAAGCCGCCACCAAACGCATAACCAATACCCGGTGAATAAGCAAATGCAGTTTTGCTGCCACTAATATTACCAAAACCATCAACATTAACACTTTCTTTTGTGAATGCCGCACCTACTTGTGCTTCACCATAAAAACCTTCAGCAAAGAAATGTTTAAGTCCAGCTTTTACAGGGATACCATAAAATTTATAACCGGCATCTTTAGCTTCATCTTTTGCTAAAAATTTGTTATAACCTGCTGAAATCGTTACGAAAGTACCTTCTGCAATTGGATGATCATACTTTAACGAACCGCCAATAACAAAATTAGTAAAGTTTTTAACATCACCAAGTGGCAAGCCGGCTTCAACACCGATGCTAAATTTACCACCTTCTGAAGATGATTGGGCGAATGAACTGATTGACAAACCGCATAATACGGTTAATAATAATAATACTTTTTTCATAATTTTTAAATTGTTAATTTAAGTAAAAGCGTAGCAGGGTAGTCTGCTTTGCCTGGTTTGGACATATAGACGCCGGTTACCTGTCTGTCGTTACAAACTTTTTTACTTTTTCGTGAAATCACGATTTAAAAACACTTGAAAACAAGCACTTTAAAGACTCCTATTTTAGATATGTAGCTTTTTTATTAATTATTTGTAAGCCCAATAAAAATATGCTCGAGCGTATTATTATTATTTTGGCCACGTAAGTTAGCAAGGGTATCGTTAGCAACTATGCTACCGTGGTTAATGATGATTACACGGTTACAAACCGCCTCAACTTCCTGCATTATATGGGTAGATAATATAATGGTTTTTGTTTTTCCTAATTCGGTTATCAGTTGCCGTATCCCAACCAGTTGGTTTGGATCAAGGCCCGAGGTTGGTTCATCCAGTATCAACACCTGCGGGTTATGCAGAATAGCCTGCGCCAGGCCAACCCTTTGGCGGTACCCTTTTGATAGCTGCCCTATTTTTTTATGTTGCTCGGGGCCAAGGCCGGTTTGTTCAATAACTTCGGCAATGCGTTTATCGGGCTCATGCAGGCCATGTATCCCCGCCACAAACGCCATCGATTCCTTTACATACATATCCGTGTAAAGTGGGTTACTTTCGGGCAGGTAGCCTATATTACGCTTAACATCAAGTGGTTGCTTGCTAATATCAAACCCGCAAACAGATGCCGTACCCGATGTTTGCGGAATAAAGCAGGTAAGCATTTTCATGGTGGTGCTTTTGCCCGCACCATTAGGCCCTAAAAAACCCAGCACGCCTGTGCCTGCCTCAAAGCTGATACTGTCAACCGCTTTTTGCTGCCCGTAAACTTTTGTTAATGCCTCTACCCGGATACTCATGCGGTAAAAATAGATTTTAGATATGAGATTTGATAAAAGCATATTAAATATTTAACCACAAAGGACACAAAGTAAAAACCACAGAGAGCACAGAGCGTATTCTCACTGCCCTTTGTGTAATCTCTGTGTTCTCTGTGGTTAAATTACTCTTCTATCTCTATTTACCTTTCGCCTTTAACCTTTCATCCCTAAAAACTATCTTTGCCCCTATTATGAGCAAATCAACCGACGAACTTTTTAAAAATGTAATATCGCACTGTAAGGAATATGGCTTTGTTTTTCCATCCAGCGAAATATATGATGGCTTAAGCGCTGTTTACGATTACGGCCAAAACGGTTCGGAATTGAAGAACAACCTTAAAACCTACTGGTGGAAATCAATGGTGCAAATGCATGAGAACATTGTGGGTATTGATTCGGCCATATTTATGCACCCAACCATTTGGAAAGCAAGCGGCCACGTTGACGGCTTCAGCGACCCGATGATTGACAACAAGGACAGCCAAAAACGCTACCGTGCCGACCAGTTACTGGAAGACCGCATAGCGAAACTGGATGAAGAAGGCAAAACCAGCGAGGCTGAAGAGTTACAGATAGAGATGGATAACGCGCTGAAAGCTGAAGACCTGCCCCGCCTGCGCGAACTGATCATAGAACAAAATATAAAATGCCCTATCGGCGGCACTGCCAACTGGACCGAAGTACGCCAGTTTAACCTGATGTTTAGCACACAGGTTGGCGCTATTGCTGATGAATCAGACACTATATATCTTCGCCCGGAGACAGCACAGGGTATATTTGTGAATTACCTTAACGTTCAAAAATCTGGCAGGATGAAAATCCCGTTTGGTATAGCGCAAATTGGTAAGGCTTTCCGTAACGAGGTTATTGCCCGCCAGTTTATTATCCGCATGCGCGAGTTTGAGCAAATGGAGATGCAATACTTTGTACGCCCCGGCACACAACGCGAGTGGTTTGAAAAATGGAAAGAAACCCGCCTAAAATGGCACCTTGCTTTAGGAACAGATGCTGCTAAATATCGTTATCACGAACATACCAAGCTGGCGCATTATGCCGATGCCGCTTTTGATATTGAGTTTGATTTCCCGTTTGGTTTTAAAGAAGTTGAAGGTATACACAGCCGTACCGATTTTGATTTAAGTCAGCATGAAAAATTCTCCCGCAAAAAAATGCAGTACTTTGACCCTGAGGTTGACCCCGAAACCGGCAAACCTTATGGTAACTATATCCCTTACGTTATTGAAACTTCGATAGGTTTGGATAGGATGTTCCTGCTTACGCTGATCAACGCGTTTGAGGAAGAAGACCTGAGCACCGACGAGAAACAGGATAGCCGTACTGTACTGCGCCTGCATCCTTGCCTTGCCCCGGTTAAAGCAGCTATTTTCCCCCTGACCAAAAAAGATGGCCTGCCAGAGAAAGCCCGCGAGATAATGGACAAACTAAAGCTTGATTTTAACCTACAATACGAGGAAAAAGATGCTATTGGTAAACGTTACCGCCGCCAGGATGCTATTGGTACACCTTTTTGTATCACGGTAGATCACCAAACCCTTGAAGATAATACTGTAACCATTCGCCACCGCGATACTATGGCACAGGAGCGTGTAGCTGCTGATGACCTGGAAAAGATCATTGGTGGTATGGTAAGCTGGAAGAATTTATTGTAAGCCAACCTTTCTTAAAACGATACGTAAAAGCCTGTATTACTACAGGCTTTTTTTATTTATAAACATTATAAATTTAACTAATAAGGGCTAAGTAATTTACTTACTATTAAAAACTTATACATTAGTGTAATATATCCCTAATTCGGTTGAAGTCACTCTACATCATTATTTTTCTTATTTGCCTGGCAAGTGCGAGTGTAATAGCCACTCCACAGAATGGCGAAACCGATAGCCTTAAGAAGCTAATATTAACGGCAAACGGACAGGTGAAAGGTAATGACACTACAACCATTAACCGCTTAAATAAGCTTGCGGAAAAATATTATGAGTCGGCTCCGGATAGCACTATTTATTTTGCCAACCTGGCTATTAATTCAGCAAAAAAGCTCAACTATACCAAAGGCATAGCTACAGGTAACAGGCTACTGGGCAGGGTAAACTCGTTTAAAGGCAATTATGTTAATGCCAATAACAATTACAACATATCTTTAAAACTTTACCGGCAAATAAACAATCAATTTGGTATTAGCGAGGTATATATAGGTTTGGGCAGGGTGCAAGATTTCCTGGGGAATTATAACCAGGCTATAAAATTTTTTGAGCAGGCACTTGTGATCCGTAAAAAGCTGCGAAACGAAATCGATATAGCTAACTGTTACGCCATCATTGGTATTACCTATGATAACAAAGGCGATTTTAATAAGGCGCTTGATTATTATTTTAAATCACTCATCATAGACCTTAAACTTAACGATCAGTTATCTGCTGCTAACAACTACTGCAACATTGGTGTAGTTATGCAACACCTTGAACTTTACCCCAAAGCGCTCGATTATTTTAATAAAGCCAACAGCTTATGGCTTAAGCTAAACGATAAGCAGGGCATAAGCACCTGTTACCAAAACATTGGCGAGGTAATGCTTGCACAAAAACAATATGCAAAGGCTTACAACTATTTTAAACGTGCATCAGCTACTTACCACGAGCTTGGTGATGAGGAAGGCATTAGTCTTATATATTATAATATTGGCCTGTATCATTATTACACCGTAAATCCCGATTCGGCTATTTATTATCTGAACCGTTCGCTGGCCTCGGCCATAAAAAGCAATATTAAATATAACAAAGCTTACGCGTACATTGGGCTGGCCTTGATCTACAACCTGGAGAAAGATTACAATAAAGCTTACAAATATGCCCTATTGGCTCAGCAAACTGCAAATAACCTGCAAAGCACTAACACACGTGCCGAAGCAACGCTACAACTAAGCAAAGCCCTTGCAGGGCTTAAACAATTTGATAAAGCATATATGCAACACCTGCTTTATGTAAGCCTAAAGGATAGCCTTAAAAACAACGAAAGCCTGCAAAAACTCACCTCTTACAACCTGGCTATCGCATTTGAAAGCAACCAGCGCAAAACCCATCAGAAAGAAGCGGAGCTTGAGCAAAAACTGGCTCAGCAGCGGCGCACAAACTTTATCTATGCCGGTATTATTGTGATAATCACCATTATGCTGATTGTTTACTACAATGCCAAGCGCAAACAACTTAAAGCTAACGCCTTATTAGAGATAAAGAATAAGGAAGTACTTACCCAGGCCGATAAACTAAATGAACTAAACGTTCTGAAAGACCGCCTAATAAGTATATTGGCGCATGACCTGCGGGCACCATTAAGCACCCTACGCGGCTTATTTTCGCTAATGACAGATAAGGACATTACACACACCGAATTTATAGAAATGGTGCCAGGTGTGTTTGGTAAATTAGAGCATACATCAAACTTTTTAGATACCCTGCTTTTTTGGATAAACAGCCAGGTAGATAATGTTGAGGATACCACCAAAAGCTTTTGTTTGTATGATGTTGTGAAAGTTGAACTGGCCAACCTTGAAGACCAGTTTAAACTTAAAAACATTACTCCGTTAAACAGAGTAAGTGCGGTTCATACTGTACGGGCCGATCCTAACTCTATCAGGATAGTTATTCATAACTTTTTAACCAATGCTATTAAATTCTCCCACCAAGATAGCACTATTGAAGCTTCGGCACGGATAGAGAATGACATCGTTATATTCACCGTTACCGACCGGGGTATCGGTATGACCGAACAACAGCTTGATAAGCTCTTTAACAGCAAAGTAAACAGCCAGCCGGGCACACACAATGAGGTTGGCACAGGTATGGGCCTTGTTTTCTGCAAGGACCTTGTTGAAAAGTACAACGGTAAAATATGGGCGAAAAGCACACTTAACGAGGGTACGGAGCTAAGCTTTACACTGGCTAAAAACATTTTCAACAAAAAGTGACATATAGTTACAATTGAACAATAATTAAAAAACATTGCGGCTTTACAATGCGTCATTACCTCTTCTGGTAATGGCGCTTTTTTATTATCATCAAACAATTATCGCCTATGCTCCTTTTGTGTTTAATATGCAAACACAATTACATGTCTATAAAAATTAAAGACCAGCCTTTTTATATACAAAGTACAGCTGTATTATTCGGGCTTATACTATTGGTTTATGTGCTTATACAATTGGCAGATATTTTGGTGCCGCTGGCCTTCGCGGCTTTTTTGGCAATACTGCTAAACCCGCTTTGCAACCGCCTGCAACGGCATAAAATACCTAAAGGCATCTCTATTGCTATTGCTATGCTTATTATGATATTAGGCGTGGCAACGGTATTCTATTTCCTCAGCACACAAATTATCCAATTTGGTGATTCGCTGCCTACACTGCAAAAAAAGTTTGAAGAGATAACTATCGACCTTAAAAACTGGATACAAGGCACTTTCGGGGTGGAGATCACCAAACAGGAGCAAATGTTAAAAGACGCGCTAAACAATAGCCAGGCTGTGCTTGGCCGCACGGTTAACAGCGTTTTGGGTACGCTGGCCATTATTTTTTTGCTACCGGTTTACATTTTTCTGATGCTGTTCTATAAAACATTGATCCTAAATTTTTTATATGAAGTTTTCTCTGAAGAGAACTCTAAAAAAGTAAGCGATGTATTGAGCGAAACAAAAGCAGCCATACAAAGCTATATTGTAGGTTTACTAATAGAGATGATCATTGTGGCCGCCATGAACTCGACAGCATTGGTATTATTGGGTGTAAAGTACGGGATCCTGATTGGTTGTATAGGTGCTATCCTAAATCTGATACCCTATTTAGGGGGCATTATCGCGATAGCACTACCTGTATTAATGGCCACTGTTACTAAAGATGGCTATTCTACCCAACTGGGCGTGATTGCGGCTTATATTGTTATTCAATTTATTGATAATAACATACTGGTGCCGCGCATTGTATCATCAAAAGTGCAGATAAACGCCTTAATGTCGATAATTGTTGTGTTGCTGGGGAATCAGCTTTGGGGGCTATCCGGCATGTTCTTATCCATACCATTTGTAGCTGTATTAAAGATAGTGTTTGATCGTATTGACGATCTTAAACCCTGGGGTAAGCTACTGGGCGATAATGTACCTACCCACCACAAAGGCGATATGTGGCGAAACCGCAATAAAAGAAAAGCTGTATTACCGGTTAAAGAGCCTATAATAAAAAAGCCCTAAGCAGATAGCATAATTTGCTACTATCTGCTTAGGCTTGTACCTTTAATTTATAGCTAATTAATGAGTTACAGCGTTATCACCTTTGTTTAAAGTACCGTTGGTAAACAGCAACGGATTTACCTTTTTGGTATCACCCTGGTACACCCAAATAATGTTACCAATATATTTACGGAAAGCATCGCTTACCTGCGTAGGCGTTAGTTTCTTCACATCTTCAGCAAGAGTTAACGAACGCTTCCAGTTATTATGCAGCACCTCGTTAGATACTATTGATGATGCCTGCGCGGTGTTAGTTTCGTTTTTATAATAGAAACCGGTTAAGTAAGTAACCTTCATATCGGCAACCTCGGCAGCGTTAAAGCCCTGGGTTTTTATCCTGTCAACCAGTTTATCAAACACAGCAATGTATTTATCCGGCTGGGTGGTTGATACCGAAAATTTAGCTACCGATGTTGCACCAACACTAAACCATGATTGTGGCGCATATGATAAACCGTTATTGGTACGTATATCTAAAAAGTGCTTATCAGCAAATATCCTCATAGCAACGTTAAAGGCATCAAAATCTGGTGTGCCCGGTGCAGGGCCGCTGGTTACGCCTTCTACATAGTTAGTAGCCAGTTCACGGCTTTCGCCCGAGAAAGTATTTTTGTATGCCCTAAAAAATGATTTCTTCAATTCGAAAGGCGCACCTTGTTTAATACCGGTTAACATACCTTTT
The DNA here is from genome assembly GCF_028288105.1 of Mucilaginibacter sp. Classification (GTDB taxonomy): domain Bacteria; phylum Bacteroidota; class Bacteroidia; order Sphingobacteriales; family Sphingobacteriaceae; genus Mucilaginibacter. The sequence continues at coordinate 9,011 of NZ_JAQBOI010000200.1, forward strand.
ACTTTGGATTCAATAGCGGCACGGTCAAGATCTGCAACCACAACAATCAGCATGCGCGATTTAATCAATACCGAATGGTAGTATGTTTTGGTTTCTTCGGGAGTAAGTTTTTGAATGATCTCTGGCGTACCATTAGGGTCTTTTACATAATCCCTGCCTGCAAAGGCTATTTTATCGGCATACTTATCAATGGCATTGTCTGGGTCAGAGTCCTGCGATTTTAGTTCAGTTATGGCATCTTGTTTAATGCGTTCAAACTCTTTGGCATCAAACTTAGGTATGGTGATTGCCTCAACGTATAAAGGCCAAGCCGTATCCAAATCGCTTTTAATACAATTTAGTTTTACAACAGAAAAGTTTTTGTTGGTGTAGCCATAAACTGCCGCGCTGATCTTATCCAACTGATTTTTGAAGGCATTTTTATCGTGCTTTAAAGTACCGCACTCGGTAAGGGCATTCATCGCCATTGATTCGATACCCATTTTTGTGGCCGGGTAATTTTGCACGCCCCCTTTAATAACGGTTTGTATCTCAACAATATCGTTACCGCTTGGCTGTACAATAACTTTTACGCCATCAACCATCATTTCGTATGCTTTTTGCTGGGCAAAAGCAGGTTTAACACCCGTAGTTGCAGCAGCAATTAACAATAGATATATATATTTCTTCATCGTGTTTTATTTAAATTAGTTAGCTACAAAAAACGAAGCCACATTTGCTGCCTTGCTTGCCTCCGGCGTTAATATAATGCCCGATACCATGGGTTTGCTTACTATATAAGTATTCATGTATTTGGCAATATCTGCGCGGGTTACTTTCTGATAATTATCAGTAAGATCGGTATAATAATTAAGTGATGTACTGCACCATTGGAAACTTAACTGCGATGGCAACGATGATGGCTTCTCCATCTCCCGACTATGGTTACGCAGCAAAATCGCCTTTGCATCGGCTAATTGTTCATCAGTGTAATAATCAGCTTTGCCCCACTGGCTCATCTGGTTTTTCACCTCGTCATAACACTCCTTAATTTTTGTTGGGTTTGGCACCACAAATAACGATATCATGCCCGTATAATGGCTGGTATTGTAGCTTATACTTGCAGACGATGCCAGGCCTTTATCAACAAGCGCTTGCTGTAGTTTTGATGAGTTAAGATCCAATATGGTTGAATACACATCAGCAGCAATAGTAGACGCCGAATCGGCCATATAAGCGGGCCCTTGCCATGCATACATCATGAACGGCGTACGCGCTATCGACATTTCCTTTACAAAAGCAACGCTTTTTTCAACCGGTTTAAAGGCTGGGATAGGGTACTTTTCGTGCGGGTTGAAACCACTGTTTGCCCAATCGCCAAAAATAGCCTCTGCTTTTTTAAAGCCATCCTCATGTTTAATATCACCACAAATAGTAAGCAGGCTATTATTAGGGAAGTAATATTTGTTTTTGATGATCATCATCTTTTCGGGCGTAGCGGTATTAATAACCTCGTGGATACCAATTGGCATTTTACGGGTTATCAGATCGCCCCAAAGGTTTTTACTGATATCGTAATATAGCTGGAAACCCGGGCTGCTCTCGTTGCGCTGAAACTCACCATCAACAACAGGGCGCTCTTTGGTCATATCTTCTTCCCTATATATAGGGAAACGCACAGATGCATTCATCAGCTTTAAACCGGCATCCAGACTATCTTTACCTACGGTGAAGTAATAGTTCACCCGCTCGTTGCTGGTAGTGCCATTCCAGATAGCGCCAAGTTCCTGCGTGCGTTTTAAAAATTTCTCTTGTGTGGGGTAATCCTTATTGGCTTTAAAAAACATGTGCTCAAAAAGGTGCGAAAGGCCACTGTACTCCGGCCCTTCGGTGTAGGCGCCATTCTTTACAGCAATTTCGATGGTAGTAAGGGGAACCTTGCTGTTCTCAATAACAACAACATCCAGCCCGTTTGGCATCTTTTTATAAAAGTAGCCCTCGGGTAACCGGGGCTGGGCAACCACGCATAAGGTGGCTGCTATGCCAACCGCAGTAAGGGTTAAAAGTTTGGTAATTTTTAGGGTCATACTAAGTTGTGAGATTATAACATTAGATTACAATTCCCTAAATATATTACATATAATTAAAAATTTAGTTACCCGTTTTATTTAAATCTTATAACCACTTTTTTCCCGGATATATTCTCCAGGAATGGTTTAAATATTAACCCGGCATTTTCGCGGGCTTTGCCTATAAGGTTCATTTCGGTAGCAGTAGTAAGCATCTTTTTTTCGGCAAGCTTGTATACATCCTCTACCATCGTGCGTGTTTTATCGGGAAACCACACGCCCGATACATCATACACCCTTGATTTTTGATGATCCAGCTTTACGTAACAGATCTCCGGCTGGGGCAGCGTTATCTCCACAGTATCCTTGCTTTGGCTGATATCATCCTTCTTAACTTTTGTAAGATCGATGCAGGCGGTTACCTCTCCTACTGCTACAAACAGCACTTTTGAATCGGGCAGTATCATATGCAGCTCTTTTTTCTCTACCACATCTTTCATAGCATATTTAACCAGTTCCAGCTTCCCCATAGCTACTACACGTGTTACCATTGCATCTTCGGTAACCTCGGCACGGGTGGTATTAAATTCGTGTTTGATGTAAAAGAAAAGGAATATTAAAAACCCGGTGATAACAAGGGCAAACGATAGGGTTAATGAAATGCGGGAGCGTTGGGTATTAAACATATTAATAGTTTATCAATAGCTACAAAATAAAACAGCGATGGTTTTGGCCATCGCTGTTTATCATATATTTATGCTTAATTAAGCGTAAGTAACGTTCAAGGTAATAGGTACATTAAGCGCTTTTGATACTATACAGCCTGCTTTAGCGCCTTCGGCAACTTCTTTAAATTTTGCTTCGTCAACACCATCAATTACAGATGCTTTAAGCTCCAGATGGATGCCTTTAATTTCTAAAGCCTGCATATCCAGATCAAGGATAGCGTCGGTAGTCAGATCGCCCGGGGTAATGCCTTGTTGTGATAAAGCCGCGCCAACCGCCATGGTAAAGCAGCCCGCGTGTGCAGCAGCTATCAGTTCTTCGGGGTTAGTGCCCACACCATCGGCAAAACGGGTTTTAAAAGAATATTGTGTTTTGTTCAGAGTAGTGCTTTGTGTGGTTATTTCACCTTTACCTTCTTGTAAGGTGCCGTTCCAATGTGCGTTTGCTGTACGTTTCATAGTTGTATGTTTTTTTGAGTTTTTGCTAATTTAATAATATGTTAGATTGAATTAAAATATTAGGTGTTAAGTAATCATAAATTAAAAGGCTTCCGTCGTAGTTTACTCACCCCGATTGCGCTGCGCTGGTCGACCCTCTCTACTTGCAATAGCCTCACCTAAATCCTCTCCAAAGGAAAGGACTTTAAAACCATTGTTCCCTCTCCTTTGGAGAGGGCCGGGGTGAGGCTTTACCATTTCGCCCGCTCGTACTGTACCGGCCATTTTACCTCATGCCCCAACTCGTGTGCAGCCTGCAGCGGGAAATGCGGATCGCGCAGTAATTCGCGGGCCATTATTACCAGATCGGCCTGCCCGGTTTGGATGATCTCATCGGCTTGCTTTGCTTCTGTTATCAGTCCAACCGCACCGGTAAGTATACCTGTGTGCTTTTTAATCGCTTCGGCAAATTCAACCTGGTAACCGGGTTTTAACGGGATCTGCACGCCGGCAACATTTCCACCGGTAGAGCAATCTATCAGGTCAACTCCCTTATCTTTTAATATTTTTGCTAACGCGATAGAGTCGTCAATTGTCCATGCTCCTTCTGTCCATTCTGTTGTAGATAAACGGACAAACAGCGGATAATCTGCCGGCCAAACCTCGTTCACGGCTTCAATAATTTCCAGCAAAAAACGAATGCGGTTCTCGAACGAGCCGCCATATTCAT